>NZ_JBJMAB010000011.1:0-260080 GCF_045799175.1 Streptomyces sp. VTCC 41912 | reverse complement strand
CCCCCCCCCCCCCCACTGCGTTGCCCCGCATTGTTCCCCGCCCGCCGTCGCGGGTAAGGTAAGGGTTACCTCACTGACGATCATCCGGATCGGACGAGGCGCCCCGACGGAGGTGAACCCGCGTGTACGTCTGCTCCTGCTTCGGCATCACCGAGCAGCAGGTCCGCGAGCATGCCGACCGGGGTGCCTGCACGCCCCGCCAGGTCGCCTCCGCCTGCAAGGCCGGCACCGACTGCGGGAGCTGCGTCCGCCGCATCCAGGCGCTGCTGGGCCGCGGTGCGTGCCCCCGGCGCGAGCTGATCGACCGGGGTGCGCCCGACGTGCTGCGGTCGGAGTCCGAGCCGTGGAGCCCGGCGCCCGCCGTGCCGTCCGAGCCGCTGGCCGCGGAGGTGGCCGCAACGGGGCCCGCGGGCCTCCGGGCGGCCGCGTAGCGCCCAGGGGTGCCCGGTCGGTGCGCACCGCGGTCCGCCGTCAGCTCGGCTGCTCGATCACCTGGGCGAGGTAGAGCGCCTCGCCGAGCTTCTCGACCAGCTCCAGCTGGGTGTCGAGGTAGTCGATGTGGTGCTCCTCGTCGGCCAGGATCTCCTCGAAGATGTTGGCCGAGGTGATGTCGCCCTTGGCGCGCATGATCTCGATGCCGCGCTTGAGCCGGTCGATGGCCTCCACCTCCACCTGCCGGTCGGCCTGGAACATCTCGGTGACGGTCTGGCCGACGCGGACGTGGAACAGCCGCTGGTAGTTCGGCAGCCCTTCGAGGAAGAGGATGCGGTCGGTCAGCACCTCCGCGTGCTTCATCTCGTCGAAGGACTCGGCGCGGGTGTACTTGGCGAGCTTCGTCCAGCCGAAGTTCTCCTGCATCTTGGCGTGCAGGAAGTACTGGTTGATCGCGGTCAGCTCGGCGGTCAGCTGCTCGTTGAGGAATTCGATGACCTCGGGGTCGCCCTGCATGGCTGCGGGCCCCTTTCACGCGAGTTCTGGGCAGGTGCCGCGCATCCTCGCACCGCGCCGCGCGGGCCGTCCAGTAAGTTCACACTTAGTACGAGTTGCCCGATTCCGTACCGCCCTGGTCATCCGCACCGTCCGGGGTCTGACACCATGGGGGCATGGGTCAGCCGGAGAGTCGCGAAGAGGAGCCCGTGCTGCCTCCGGGACAGCGGCTCCAGCGGGGCTGGCCCGTCACGCACTACGGCCCGGTGCCGAAGTTCCGCTCCGAGCGCTGGGAGTTCCGGGTCTTCGGCGCGACCGCCGACGGCGCCAAGCACTGCTGGACGCACGAGGAGTTCACGGCCCTGCCGTACAGCACCGTCGTCGCCGACATGCACTGCGTCACCAAGTTCAGCATGCTCGGCGCCGAATGGGGCGGCGTGCTGACCCGGACGATCCTTCAGCTCGCACCGCCCGCCCCCGACGTCACCCACGTGATGGTGTGGGCCGAGTACGGCTTCAGCTCCAACCTCCGGCTCGCCGACTTCGACGCCCCGGGATGCGTCTTCGCCACCCACCGCTCCGGCGAGCTGCTCACCGCCGAGCACGGCTTCCCGGTCCGGCTGGTCGTCCCGCACCTCTACGCCTGGAAGGGCCCCAAGTGGGTCCGCGGCATCGAGTACATGACGGCCGACCGCCGCGGCTTCTGGGAGGAGCGCGGCTACCACAACCTCGGCGACCCCTGGCAGGAGCAGCGCTACTCCTACCAGGAGGGGCCGGGCGAGGGCCCGGAGCTCTAGGCGCCCGGGCCGGCCCGCCCGGCCGGTGTGCGGCGTCCGCTCAGGACCCCCGCAGCTCCTTCAGCCGCGCCACGTCCGCGGCGTGGCCCTCCTCGCCGCCCGGCGTCTCGATCACCAGCGGAACGCCGTCGGTCGCGGGGTGCGCGAACAACTCGGCGAAGGGCTCCGCGCCGATGTGGCCGGCGCCGATGTTCGCGTGCCGGTCCTTGTGCGCGCCGACCACGTCCTTGGAGTCGTTGGCGTGGATCAACTTCAGCCGGCCCTCGCCGGTGACCTCCACCAACTCGTCCAGCAGCGCCTTCGTGCCGCCCGGCGCCGCCATGTCGTGCCCGGCCGCGAAGGCGTGGCAGGTGTCGAGGCAGATCCCGAGCCGCGGATGGCGGTCCAGCGCGTCGAAGTACGGGCCGAGGTCTTCCGCCAGCGAGCACAGCGAGGCGCCCTGCCCGGCCGTGGGCTCCAGCAGCAGCCACGGGTCGTCGTCCCGCGTCAGCTCGTCCAACAACGGCAGCATCTCCGCCCTGACCTGCGCCAACGCGGTCTCCCTGGCGCGGCCTCCGGTCGCCGACCCGGTGTGCACGACCACCCCGAGCGCACCGATCTCCCGGCCGCGGCGCAGCGAGTGGCGCAGCGACTCCACGGACTTCTCGACCGTCGCCGCGGTGTGCGAGCCGAAGTTGATCAGGTAGGGGGCGTGCACGTAGGCCGGGACGCCCTCCTCGGCGCAGCGCTCGCGGAACGCGGCGTCCTGCTCGGGACTGCCGGGCGGCGTGGCCCAGCCACGCGGATTGGCGACGAAGACCTGGACGGCCTCGCAGCCGATCTGCCGGGCGTACGACAGGCCCACCTTGGCCAGGCCGCCGGCCACCGGCACGTGGCCGCCGACCGGATTGCGTGCGCGGGCGCGCCGCGCGGCGCCCTCGGGGGACAGGGGAGTACTCACCCTCCCAGGGTGCCAGGTGCCCCGCGACCGTCCGCAGGGCACCCGCGCGGAGCCGTCCCTACAGCGCTCCCTTGAGCCGGATGGTGATCGTGCTGCCCTTGGGGGCCTGGTCACCGGCCGCGACCGACTGGGACGCGACGCTGTCCTGCGGGAACAGGAACGGCTTGTCGACCTCGACCTTGAAGCCGAGGGCGGTCAGCGCCTTGGTGGCGTCCGCGGTGTTCTTGCCGCCGACGTCCGGGACGGTGACCATCTCCGGGCCCTTGGAGAGCGTCAGGGTGACCGTGTCGCCCTTGCCCAGCGTCGTGCCCGCGCCGGGCGACTGGCGGGCCACCGCGTCCTTGTCCTGCGGCGAGAAGACCGGTTGGTCGGCGAACTGGACCCGGAAGCCGGCCTGCCGCAGGCTCGCCGCGGCGTCCTCCCGCGCCGAACCGACCACGTTCGGCACGTCCACCGGCGCGCCCCGGCTGACGGTGAGCGCCACCGCGGTGTCCGGCCGCCGGGTGCTGCCCGCCGCCGGGTCCGTGCGGATCACCGACCCCTTGGCGACCTCGTCGCTGAACGTCCGGGTCTCGGTGCCCGGCACCAGGCCCAGATCGCGCAGCTTGCGCCGGGCGTCCGCGAGCGGGGTGCCGGCCAGGTCGGGGACGGCGACCTTGTCCGGGCCGCGCGAGACGACCAGGGTGACCGTGCCGTTGCCGCGGATCCGCTGCCCGGTGCCGGGCTTCGTCGCCATCACGTGGCCGCGTCGCACGTTGGCGCTGAAACCGCGCTCCACCTTGATCCGCAGCCCCGCGTCCTGCACCGACTTCTGCGCCTCGGCCTGCGTCATGTCCAGCACCGCCGGGACGTGGGTGAACTGGCCGACGTTGATGTACCAGAGGCCACCACCGACGCCCAGGACCAGCAGCACCGCCGCCACGATGGTGGCGATCCGCCGGTGCCGCAGCCGCCCGCCGGCCGGTGCCGCGTGCGGTGCGGGCGGGGGCCGCAGCCGGGTGGTCCGGCCGTCCGGTGCGGCGTCCGCCGGCGGCACCTCCAGCCGACTGGTGCGGTTCAGCTCCGCCCCGGCCTCGACCGGCAGCGCGAGCTGGACACCCGCCGGGCGCGGTATCACGTCGGTCCGCTCGTCGTCGCTCGCCGCCGCCTCCCTGGCCTGCGGCGGGACCACGTCGAGCTGGACGTCGGTCAGCCGGGCGCGGGCCGAGCGGGCCCGGGCGAGCAGCGCCACCGCGTCCTGCGGGCGCTGCTCGGGGGCGCGGGCGGTGGCCGCCGCGACCAGCTCGTCCAGCTCGGGCGCCAGGCCCGGCACCAGCGCGGAGGGCGGGGTGACGTCGTCGTGCAGGTGGCTGTAGAGGATCTGCGCCGCGGAGCCGCCGGTGTGCGGCTTGCTGCCGGTGAGCATCTCGTAGAGCACCACGCCGCAGGCGTAGACGTCGACCCGGGCGTCCGCGGTGCCGTGCTCCATCTGCTCGGGGGCGAGGTAGGAGACGGTGCCCAGGACCGAGCCGGTGGAGGCGGTGGTGTGCGTGTCGACCGCGCGCACCAGCCCGAAGTCGGCGACCTTGACCCGGCCGTCGTCGCCGATCAGGACGTTCTCCGGCTTCATGTCGCGGTGCACCAGGCCGGCGCGGTGCGCGGCCCCCAGCGCCGCCAGGATCGGCTCCAGGATGTCCAACGCGGCCCGCGGCTGGAGGGCGCCGCGCTCGCGCAGCACGTCGCGCAGTGTGCAGCCGGCGACGTACTCCATCGCCAGGTAGACGTAGGTGCCGTCGGTGCCCTGGTCGAAGACGCCGACCACGTTCGGGTGGGAGAGCCGGGCGACGGACTTGGCCTCCCGGATGAAGCGGTCGACGAACGCCCCGTCCACGGCCAGGCTCGGGTGCATCACCTTCAGCGCGAGCACGCGGTCCAGCCGGGTGTCCACGGCCCGGTAGACGGTGGCCATGCCTCCGGCGGCGATGCGCCCCTCGACGCGATAGCGACCGTCGAGCAGCTGGCCCACGAGGGGGTCCTGCAACGTCGTATCCACGGCAGACGAGTCTACGAGCCCGCGCCGACAGCCCCGACGTCCCGGCCGCCGCCAAAGGGGAACGCAGCGGAACCGTGACAAGGGGGGCGGCCGGAACCGGTCCGGCACGGAATAATCCGGACCCGGCCGTGGTCGCACCCGAAGGGGTGGCGCCCGCGGCCCCGACGCCACACCGCACCACAGGGGGGATCCGATGACGACGTTGCAGATCGGGGCGCTGGCCCGGCGGACCGGCACCACCGAGCGCCTGCTGCGCTACTACGAGGAGCAGGGGCTGCTCAGCCCCGCGCGGACCGCCGCCGGCTACCGCGTCTACCAGGAGGCCGACGTCGACCAGGTCCGCCGCATCCGGACGCTGCTGACCTCCGGGCTGAACACCGCCACCATCGCCCAGGTGCTGCCCTGTCTGCGCGACGACGACGGCCGGCTGGTGCCCACCTGCCCGCAGCTGGTCGGCGAGCTCCACCGGGAGCGGGCCCGGCTCACGGGCTCCATCGACGCCCTGACGGCCTCCCGGAACCTCCTCGACGAGGTGATCACCGCGGCCCCGCCGGAGCTCACCGCCCAGCTCGCCGGGGCGACCGGGCCCGCGGACACGCCCTAGAACGCCGGGCGCTCCGGGTCCAGCTCCGCGACGCCGTCGGTGGGCGAGGACGCCAACGCGAAGTGGCGGCGCGGGATCCGACCGGCGCGGTGCGCCAGCCGGCCCGCCTGAACCGCGTGCCGCATCGCCGCCGCCATCAGCTCCGGCTCCTGCGCGCGGGTCACCGCCGACGCCAGCATCACCGCCGCACAGCCCAGCTCCATGGCGAGCGCCGCGTCCGAGGCGGTGCCCGCGCCGGCGTCCAGGACGACCGGGACGCCCGCGCGCTCGGTGATCAGCTGGAAGTTGTGCGGATTGCGGATGCCGAGGCCGGAACCGATCGGCGAACCGAGCGGCATGATCGCCGCACAGCCCACGTCCTCCAGCTTCCGGGCGAGGACGGGGTCGTCGTTGGTGTACGGCAGGACGACGAAACCGTCGTCCACGAGGGTCTCGGCGGCGTCCAGCAGCTCCACCGGGTCGGGCAGCAGGGTCCGCTCGTCGGCGACGACCTCCAGCTTGACCCAGTCGGTGCCGAGCGCCTCCCGGGAGAGTCGGGCGGTGAGCACCGCCTCGCCCGCCGTGAAGCAGCCGGCGGTGTTCGGCAGCACCCGGATCCCGTTGCGCCGGAGCACGGACAGCACCGAGCCCTGCACGGTCGGGTCCAGCCGCCGCATGGCGACCGTCGTCAGCTCCGTGCCGGAGGCCAGCAGCGCGCGCTCCAGGACGCCGAGGCTGGGCGCGCCGCCGGTGCCCATGATGAGCCGGGACCGGAACGCGGTGCCGGCGATGGTGAGCGGGTCGGCGTCGGGGCCGGGCGCCGCGACGGCGTCCGCCCGTTCCACTGCGGTGTCGGTCATGACGGTGATCAGCCTCCCTGCACGGCGGTGAGCACTTCGACGCGGTCGCCGTCGCCGAGCGCGGTGGTGGACCACTGGGTGCGCGGCACGACGGTCTCGTTGACCGCGGCGGCCACCCCGGCCGACGCGCGGGACAGCGTGGCGACCAGCCGGTCCAGGGTCAGCCCGGCCGGGATCCGGCGGGCCTCCCCGTTGACGGAGACGGACACCGTGGGGCCGGCGGGGGCATCGGGGGCGACGGGGCCGGCAGGAGTACCGGGCGTACCGGGGGCGCTCATACGGGCTGCTCCTCAAGGGCACGGACGCGCTCGGCCCCCAGGGTGGCGGGGGAGAAGCGCGTAGGGGAGAAGGGGCGGGCCTCTTCCGGGACGGTTCCGGTGGCCAGCACCTCGGCCAGCACGTCACCGGTGACCGGCGTCAGCAGTACGCCGTTGCGGAAGTGGCCGGTGGCCAGGTGAAGACCGGGCAGCCCGGTCGGGCCGAGCAGCGGTGCGTTGTCGGGGGAGCCGGGACGCAGCCCGGCGAGGCTCTCGACCAGCGGCAGTTCGGTGAGGCCCGGGAGGAGTTCGTGGGCGTCCCGCAGCAGCTCGTAGACGCCGCCCGCGGTCACCGTGGTGTCCCAGCCCAACTCCTCGCTGGTGGCGCCGAGGACCAGTTCGCCGCTCTCCCGGGGCACCAGGTAGAGCGGGTTGCCGCGGACCACGGCGCGCACGGTGCGGGAGAGGAACGCCTGGCCGCCCGGGAGCCGGTCCGGTAGCCGCAGCCGCAGCACTTGCCCCTTGACGGGCCGCACCGGCGGCCGCACGGCCTCCGGGACGCCCGCCAGCAGCCCGCTGCGACTGCCCCCGGCCAGCACGACCTGACCGGCCGCCAGCCGCGTCCCGTCGGCGAGTTCGGCGCCCGTGGCGCGCCCCCGGGCGGTCGTCAGGCGCTCCGCCGCCGTCCGGTGGAAGACCACCCCGGCCCGTTCGCACGCGGCCAGCAGGGCGCCCGCCAGCCGCCGCGGATCGACCTGGTGGTCACCGTCCACCCGGAGGCCGCCGCGCACCCCCGGGGCGAGCATCGGCTCCAGGCGCCGGCACTCGCGCCCGGTCAGCCACTGCGAGTCCAGGCCCGAGCGGACCTGGAGGGCGTGCAACTCCCTCAGGTGGGCGCGGTCGTCGGCGTCCAGCGCGACGGCCAGGGTGCCGCACCGGCGGTAGCCGATCCGCTGCCCGCTGGCCTCCTCCAGCTCTTCCGCGAAGCGCGGATACCGCTGTGCCGAGGCCAGGTTGAGGCCCAGCAGGGTCTCCTCGCCGTAGTGGAGCTCGGTGACCGCGGCCAGCATGCCGCCCGCGACGAACGCCGCGCCGCCGCCGGGCGCGGGGTCCGCCAGCGCGACCCGCAGCCCGCGGCCGGCCGCCCGCCAGGCGGTCACCAGCCCGATGATGCCGCCGCCGACGACCAGCACGTCGGGGTGCCGGTCCGCGGGCCGCGACGGGTCCGTTGGTGTGGTGGATGGATGCATGGGCGTCCAGCCCCTCCCTTCGCCGGCATGACCCGGATCAGGTTCGTACGGTCGGAGGCCGGCCAGCCTCCCTCTCAGCCCGGTCCGTCCGGGCTCCCGCGAGTGCGTGCGTCCGCCACCCTAATACGGGTCGCGACGCGTCGTAAGGGAGCGCCCGGGGGCCGGGCCCGGCCGTCACGGGGCGTGACGCTGTGTCAGAGATCTCCTTGCGCGCTGCTGCGGGCCGCGTCGGGTGCCGTCCTAGAGTGAGCGGGTGAGCGAGCAGAGCAAGTCTCCCCAGGACCCTGACCGCACGCCGCGCGTGGTGATCGTCGGCGCCGGGATGGCAGGTGTGCAGACCGCCGTGGCCCTGCGCGAACAAGGCTGGCGAGGAGCGATCGCGCTCCTCGGCGACGAGCCGCACCAGCCCTACGACCGGCCCCCGCTGTCCAAGGCGGTGCTGCTCGGCAAGGCCGACGGCTCCGCGTTCGACATCGACTTCGCCAGTCTCGGCATCGACCTCCACCTCGGCCGCCGGGTCACCGCGCTGCGCCCCGAGGAGCACCTCGTCGAGACCGACCGGGGCCCGGTCCGCTACGACTACGCGGTCCTGGCGACCGGCGCCGAACCGATCCGGCTGCCCGGCAGCGAGGGCCGCCCCGACGTGCACCTGCTGCGCACCCTGGACGACGCCGAGCGGCTGCGCCCGGTGCTCGCCGCCCAGCACCGGATCGTGGTGGTGGGGGCCGGCTGGATCGGTGCGGAGTTCGCCACCGCCGCCCGCGAGGCGGGCTGCGAGGTCACCGTCGTCGAGGCCGCCGACCATCCGCTGGCCGGCGCCCTGCCCGCCGAGGTCGCCGGGCACATGACCGGCTGGTACGCGGACGCCGGGGCCGACCTGCGCACCGGGGTGCGGGTCGACTCCGTCGCGCCCGGCGCGGTGACCCTCGCCGACGGCACCGCACTGCCCGCCGACGCCGTCGTCGTCGGCATCGGCGCCCGGCCCGCCACCGGCTGGCTGGCCGGTTCCGGCGTCGCCCTCTCGCCCGCGGACGGCTCGGTGCAGGCCGACGAGCGGCTGCGCACCTCCGTTCCCGACGTCTACGCGGTCGGCGACTGCGCCTCCTTCCCGTCGGCCCGTTACGGCACCCGGCTGCTGGTCCACCACTGGGACAACGCCCTCCAGGGGCCCCGCACGGTGGCCGAGAACATCGCCCGCGGCGCCGCCGAGGGCGTGGTCTACGACCCGGTGCCTTACTTCTGGTCCGAGCAGTTCGGCCGGTTCGTGCAGTACGCCGGCCACCACGGGGACGCCGACGAGCTGGTCTGGCGCGGTGATCCCACCGGCGCCGCCTGGTCGGTCCTCTGGCTCCGCGGCGACGGCGCCGGCGGAGCGGGACGGCTGGTCGCGCTGCTGGCCGTGGGGCGCCCGCGGGATCTGGCCCAGGGGCGCCGGCTCATCGAGCGGGGCGCCCTGCTCGACCGGGAGCGGGCGGCGGACGCCGCCGTTCCGCTCAAGTCGGCGGTCCGCTGACCCGCTGCGCGGCCCCTTGCCGCCCACCCGGCGGGGGACACGCGTTGCCCGGCGGCGATGCCCGGGTACCGGCTGTCAGTGGGAGGTGGCAGGCTTGTCCTGTGACCGAGATTGACGCAAAGATCGATGGACTCGTTCCCGCCTGGCTCACCCTCCCCGACATCGCCGAAGAACTCGACGTCGAGGTGACCCGCGTGCGGCAGCTGGTGAAGGAGGGCCAGCTGATCGCGGTGCGCCGCGGGGAGAACCGCGTGCTCCAGGTACCCGCCGAATTCATCCAGGACGGCAAGGTCGTCAAGGGACTCGTCGGGACGCTGACGCTCCTGCGGGACGACGGCTTCGCCGACGAGGAGATGCTGGAGTGGCTCTTCACCGCCGATGACACCCTGCCCGGTACCCCGGCGCAGGCGCTGCGCGAGAATCGCGGCACGGAGGTCAAGCGCCGGGCCCAGGCCCTGGCCGTCTGACGCAGCCGCGTCCCGCAGCAACCGCACCCACATCCGCAACCGCATCCACGCGGCGTACGGACCGGTTCCGGCCGGTCCGTACGCCGCCGACGAGGGGGAAGCCGCCCGATGACCACCGTTCGACAGGCCCTGTCCGACGCCCGGCTCTACCTGTGCACCGACGCGCGCACCCGGCAGGGCGACCTCCCGCAGTTCCTGGACGCGGTGCTCTCCTCGGGCGTGGACATCGTGCAGCTGCGCGACAAGGGCATGGAGGCCGGCGCGGAGCTGCGCCACCTGGAGGTCTTCGCGGACGCCTGCCGACGGCACGGCACGCTGCTCGCGGTCAACGACCGCGCGGACGTCGCCCACGCCGCGGGCGCCGGGGTGCTCCACCTCGGCCAGGGCGACCTGCCGGTCCCCGCCGCCCGCGCCCTGCTCGGCCCGGAGCCGCTGATCGGCCGCTCCACGCACGCCGAGGCCGAGGTGGACGCCGCCCTCACCGAGCCCGGCGTGGACTACTTCTGCACCGGCCCCTGCTGGCCGACCCCGACCAAGCCCGGCCGGCACGCCCCCGGCCTGGACCTGGTCCGCTACACCGCCGCGCGGAACCCCGAGCGCCCCTGGTTCGCCATCGGCGGGATCGACGCCGGCAACCTCGACGAGGTGCTGGCGGCCGGCGCCCGTCGGGTGGTGGTGGTCCGCGCGATCACCGAGGCCGACGACCCGGGTGCGGCCGCCGCCGAGCTGGCCAAGCGGGTCCGGAGCTATTCCGCCTGACGCGGCCGGCCGGCGCCGGCCGGAGAGCACCGGATGGCCACGGGATGTCCACCTGGTGGACAGCAACCGCACCAACCAGGCATTACGTCGATGCCGGTTGGTGTCCGTCCGACCTGTGGTTAACCTGCCCGTATGGCCCTAGGTACAGCTTCCACCAGGACTGATCGCGCACGCACGGTGCGCGACCTGCTTGCTTCCGGCAAGCGATCCTTCTCGTTCGAGTTCGCCGCCCCGAAGACGGAGAAGGGCGAGCGGACGTTGTGGAACGCCATCCGCCGCATCGAGGCCGTCGCCCCGACCTTCGTCTCCGTGACCTACGGGGCCGGTGGCACCTCCCGCGACGGCACGGTCCGTGCCACCGAGCGGATCGCCACCGACACCACCCTCACCCCGGTCGCCCACCTGACCGCGGTCAACCACTCCACCGCCGAGCTGCGCAACATCATCGGCCAGTACGCCGACGCCGGGATCCGCAACATGCTCGCGCTGCGCGGCGACCCGCCGGGCGACCCCATGGGCGACTGGATCCGGCACCCCGAGGGCATCGGCTTCGCCGCCGAGCTGGTCCAGCTGATCAAGGAGTCCGGCGACTTCTGCGTCGGCGTGGCCGCCTTCCCCGAGATGCACCCGCGCTCCACGGACTGGGACACCGACGTCCGGCACTTCGTCGACAAGTGCCGCGCCGGCGCCGACTTCGCGATCACGCAGATGTTCTTCTACCCGGAGGACTACTTCCGGCTGCGGGACCGGGTGCACGCCGCGGGTTGCTCGACGCCGATCATTCCGGAGATCATGCCGGTCACCAACGTGCGTCAGATCGAGCGCTTCGCGCAGCTCAGCAACGCCGCCTTCCCGCCCGAGCTCGCTGCGCGCATCCTCGCGGTCAAGGACGACCCGGCGGCGGTACGCTCCATTGGCATCGAGTACGCGACGGACCTGTGCGCGCGCTTGATGGCCGAGGACGTGCCCGGGTTGCACTTCATCACCCTGAACCACTCCACGGCGACCCTGGAAATCTACGAGAACCTGGGGCTGCACCAGCGGCCCTGACCACGGCGGCCGGCATCCGGCGGAAGAGGGGCGCATATGGGCTGGACGATCCTCTACATCGCGTTCGCCCTGGTCGCCCTGTGGCTGCTCGGCGAGGTGCTGTTCCAGAACAAGGCGCCGCTGCGCTGGCGGGCGTTGGCCCTGGGCGGCTTCCTCGGCGTCGTGGCCGGCGTGGCCATCCCGTCGGTCATCGTGATCGCCCTGGGGGCCATCGCCTTCGCGCTCGGGCAGACCTACGTGACGCTCTCCGTACGCCGCGGGTTCACGGAGGGCTGGACGATCGGCGGGCGGCCCAAGCCGAAGCGCCGGCGCCGCGCCCGCTCCTCCCGCGGCCCCGCCGACGGGCCGAACCTCCAGGTCTCCCAACTGGCCGAGGAGACCGCCCCGGTGGCCGCCGACGCCGCCGGGGAGGCCGCTCCGGTCGGCCACGGCGCCGACGGCCCCGGGAACCCGGACCCCTACCAGCCGGTGCCGGACCCGCCCGGCCCCGGCGAACCGCCCGCCCACCAGGACTTCTTCGCCTACGCGCAGGCGGACGCCCCCACCGTCTACGCCCCGCAGCCGCTGCCGGACGAGACCGGGGCCTACGGCGTCTACAGCTTCGACGCCCGCCCCGACCCGACGGTCGCCCCCGCCTCGTACGACGTCTTCGGCAACATCACCCCGGACGGCGACGGCCACGACCAGGGGTACGGCGACGGGTACGGTCCGACGGCCGGCCAGGGCGGCTACGCCGACCCCTACCCCGCCTACGACGAGGGCGCCTACCAGGGCGGGCAGGCGCCCTATTCCGACCCGTACATCGGCACCCAGCAGTACGCCGCACACCACGACCCGTACGAGGAGCCGGATCCGTTCGGCCGGGCGCCCTACCAGGCCGGGCAGCACTACGACGACCTCGGCGGACAGCCCGCACCGCACTACGGGCAGGACCCCGGACAGGGCTACGGGCAGGACCCCGGGCAGCACTACGGGCAGGACCAAGGGCAGGGCTACGGGCAGCACTACGGACAGGACCAAGGGCAGGGCTACGGGCAGGAGTACCACCCGCCGCAGACCCTGCCCGACGGCGTCTGGGTGCCGCAGCAGCGCGACACCGGCCATCCGGCGGAGCAGCCGGCCTACCCGCCCCCGCACCAGCCGGGGTACGACGAGCAGCGGTACCCCTACTGAGTGGCGGCGCCCGGCCGTGAGCCGGGCGGGACGCCAACTGTCGCCGCCCCGGGAGGAGTTGGACCACCATTTCGGAGGCGGCCGCTCCGGCACCGGCGGGGCGGCCAGGACCGGCCGGCGCTCACCCGCCCCCGTCCCGTCCGCCCCGCACGCTCACTCCGAGCCGTGCCAGTCGTCGCCGTTCACGATCAGACCGGCGACGATCGCCCCGGACATCCCGGCGTGCGCCAGCCCGCCGCCCGGATGGGACCAGCCGCCGACGACGTACAGCCCCGGTATCCGCGTGCGGTTGCCGGGCCGCAGGAAGCGCCCCTCCTGGCCGGCGAGCGCCGGCCCCGGCACCGGCCCGCCGTCGGTGGGCGGCAGCACCTTCCGCCACAACACCCGCTCCCGCAGGCCGGGCACGGCCGCCTCGGCGCTCGCCACCAGCCGGTCCGCGTCCTGCTCCAGGGCCTCGCCGTCCAGCCGGTCGACCGGACCGTGCGGGGCGACGGAGGCGGTGAGGGTCACCGCCTCGTGGTCGTCGTCGGGGCGCGTCGCGGGATCGTCGGGGCGCAGAACCGTCACGGTCGGGCGCGCGCACGGCGTCCGCAGGCCGTGCCCGTCGCCGAAGACGCCGGTGAGCTCCGCGGTGCGGTCCGCGGCGTGGACCACCGTGCGGTGCACCGCGTCCGCCGGGCGGGGGCCGCGCAGGGCCAGACAGACCGTCAGCCGCGCGGCGGCCCGGTCGCCCGGGCCCGGGGCGGGGCGGACGTCCTCCTCGCTCCAGGGCTCGCGAGCGGCGCAGAGCTCCGGCAACCGGACCGGGTCGATGCCCGCGACCACGAACTCCGCGTCGGCGACGCGGCCGTCGGCCAGCTCCACGCCCGCGGTCCGCCCGTCCTTCGCCAGGATCCCGGTCACCTCGGCGCCGAAGGCGAACTCCACCTTCCGGGCCCGGCAGCGCGCGTACAGCGCGTCGGCCAGCGCGCGCATGCCGCCGGTCACGTACCAACTGCCGAAGGTCTGCTCCATGTAGGGCAGCACGGTCGCGCTCGCCGGGGCGGTGCGCGGGTCGAAGCCGTACGCCAGGGCGTGGCTCTCCAACAGGGCGACGAGCCGGGGGTCGGTCAGCTCGCGGCGGGCGACCTCGGCGAGGGTGGCGGTGGTCGGGCCCTTGCCGCCGCCCCGTCCGAACAGGCCGCGCCGGCGCACCGCCGGGTACGGGTCGCGCCCCAGCACCCGCCAGTCGGTCCACAGCGGCTCCTCCAGCAGCGGCCGGCGGGTGGCGTCCCACGCCTCGCGGGCGCGCACCAGCAGGGCGCTCCAGCGCTCGCCGGCGCCCGCGCCCAGCGCCTCGTCCAGGGCGGTCAGGACACCGGCCCGCGAGGCGTTCGGCAGTGTCGCGGAGCTGCCGTCGGGGAAGACGTGCCGGCTGGCGGGATCGACCTGGGTCAGCTCGACGCAGCGCTCCAGCGGCTCGCGGCCGGTCTTGACGAACAGGTCGCGGTAGACCGCCGGGAGGTGCAGGAGGCCGGGGCCGGTGTCGAAGGCGAAGCCGTCCCGCTCGAACCGGCCCAGCGCTCCGCCGTACGTCGCCCCGCGCTCGAACACCGTCACCCGGTGGCCCGCCACGGCCAGCCGGGCGGCGGCCGCCATCGCGCCCATCCCGGCGCCGATCACCGCAATTCCTGCCATGCCTGCGACTGTATCCGGCGGCACTGACAGCGCCGCCGACGGCCGGTGCCCGCCCGCACCCGTCCCGCCGGGCGGCCGGGATCAGCCGAGCGGCCGGAATCAGCCGAGCGGTGGCGCGCCGCCGGCCGCCGCGAGCCGCTCCTCCGCGCGCCGCTCCCGCCGTCGCCGCAGGTACCGGCGGATCCGCGACCACAGGAAGACCACCGTGGCGATCCCCGCGATGAGCAGCACCGCCGCGATGCCCGCCGCGATCCACGGGTGGAACAGCGCGAACGCGACGAGCCCGGCGACGCCCAGGTCCTCCACCAGGCTCAGCAGGATGTTGCTGGCCGGCTCGGGCGAGGTGTTGACCGCGATCCGGGTGCCCGCCTTGACCAGGTGGCTCAGCAGCGCCGTGGAGCCGCCCACGGCACCGGCGGCCAACTGGGGCAGCGAACCGTCGTGCCCGGCCAGCAGCGCCGCCACCACGCCGCCGGCGATCGGCCGGACCACGGTGTGCACGGCGTCCCACACGGAGTCCACGTACGGGACCTTGTCGGCGATCGCCTCGGCCACGAAGAGCAGCCCGGCGACGATCAGCACGTCGGGCCGCTCCAGGGCGGCGGGCACCTCGTCGGAGACACCGGTCGCACCGAGCAGGCCGAGGAGCAGGACGACGGCGTAGGCGTTGATCCCGCTCGCCCAGCCGCTGGTGAAGACCAGGGGAAGTACGGACACCCCGCCGATCGTAGGCGGTCCGCGGGGCCCACCGCCCGCCCGATGGGGCGGAGTGCTCAGCTTTGAGTATCCGTACTCAGACGCCGAGATGAGTAGGTGCGCGGATGGGCCGGGATCCGCCCGGACGGAAGAGTGGGGGCCACGGACGGGAAGCAGCGCCGCACCGCCGACACGGGGCGGCGGAACGGTGCGGCTCCCCGGACGGAACGGGGGAACGACGGGGGAGTACGGGGGGCGGCGCTGCCCTGGTCGGATCGGTTCGGGGGAACGATCTGTGCCAGGGCAGCGCTCATGTCTCTTTGGGGCCGCAGTCTTTCCGTCGGCCGCAGGGTCCGCCCCGAGGACGGCACGGACCGCCGCTCCCTTTCAGGCGGGGCGGCCGGTGACCCGTCCCTGTAGGAGCCGCGACAGGGCCGCGTGCACGTCGTCGATCGACCGGTCCGGCTGGTAGGACTGCCAGTCCAGCGCGGCCACCAGGACCATCCCGAACAGCGCCGAGGCGGTCAGCGGGATGTCGATCTCCTCGCTCAGCTCGCCGCCGGCGACGGCCTCCCGCAGCACGTTCTCCACCACGGTGATGGCCCGCTCCCGGACCACCATGAGCGTGGACTGCCAGGCCCGGTTGGTGCGCCACAGCTCGGCCACGTACAGCTGGGTGAGGGCCGGGTAGCGGGCGATGAAGTCCAGGCCGGCCCGGATCATCGCGTCCAGCGCGTCGACCCGGGTGCCGCCCCGGTCGGTGACCTCGTCGGCGGCCGTCTGGAGGGACGACGCCAGCAACTCGATGCCGTGCCGCAGCAGCTCCTCGAAGAGGACGTTCTTGCTCGCGAAGTTGTAGTACACGGTGCCCTTCGCGACCCCCGCCCGTTCGGCGATCTCGTCCACCGTGGTGGAGGAGAAGCCCTGTTCGGCGATGAGCGTGACCGCGGCCTCGAAGAGCTTGCGCCGGGTCGCGTCGCGGCGTGTGTGGGAGCTGTCCATAGGGGTGATTGTGCCGGTCGCGGCTGTGCGCGCGCTCACAGGCTGAGCTCCGGGTGGAGGTCCTTCATCCGCACCACCTGGCGACCGCGCGCCGCCAGGGAGGTCAGCGCCAGCGCCCCGAGGGTGAACGCCAGCAGCACCGCGCCGCCCTGCCACACGGGAGCCAGGTCGCCGCCGGTGATGAGCCGGCGCAGCCCCTCCACGATGTAGCTCATCGGCAGGTAGGGATGGATGGCCCCGAAAAAGCCCGGGCTGGTCTGCACCGGGTAGGTGCCGCCGGCCGACGTCAGCTGGAGCATCAGCAGGGCCAGGACGAGGATCCGGCCGGCCGGCCCGAACTTCGCGTTCAGCCACTGCACGATCGCCGAGAAGCAGGCGGTGACCAGGACCAGGAAGCCGACCGTGCCGGCCGCCCGGGCCATCTGGAGCCCGAGCGCGAAGTGCAGCACGGACATCAGCGCGGCGGTCTGCAGCACCCCGATGCCGAACACCGGCAGCCATCCGGACAGCGCCACCCGCCAGGAGGACGCGCCCATCGCCAGCGCCCTCCGGTTGAGCGGCGGGATCAGCATGTAGGCCACCATCGCGCCGACCCACAGGGACAGCGGGATGAAGTACGGGGCGAACCCGGTGCCGTAGTTGGGCGCCTTGTGGGCGGCACCGGACGCGAGCTGCACCGGATCGGACATCACCAGGGTGCGCGCGTCGCGGTCCTTCTTGCCGTAGTCGGGGATCTGCCGCACCCCGTCGCGCAGCCCGCCGGCCAGCTGCGCCGAGCCGTCGGAGAGCTTGAACATCCCGCCGTCCAGGGTCTGCGCGCCGTCCTTGAGGCGGCCGACGCCGGCGTCCAGGTCGGTCATCCCGGAGGCGGCGCGGCCGGTGCCGTCGTGCAGCTGCCGCGCCCCGTCGTTGAGCCGGTCCGCGCCGGACGCCAACTGGGCGTTGCCCGCGGCAAGTTTGCGGGCGCCCGCGGACACCTTGTGGGCGCCGTCGTTGAGGTCGTCGATCTTTTGGACCGCCGCGTCCATGTCGGCCCCGAGGGTTGGCCCGTGGGCGGCGAGTTCGGAGGCCAGCGCGTGCAGGGTGTCCAGGTCCCGGCCGAGCTGGTCGAGGTTCTTCTGGTCGTGGACGTAGCCGCTGACCTCCTCGGCGGTGTCCGCGGCGGCGTCCGCCTGCTGGGTGATCCGCTTCAGTTCGGCGCAGTCGGTGCCCGCGGTGCGGTCGCTGCCGCAGCGCAGCCGGTAGTACGTGTCCAGGTGGTCGGCGAGCCCGCGGGAGAGCCGGGCGCCGGTGTCGGCAGCGCCGGGCAGCTTGTCCAGGTGGTCGCGCACCGCCTGGGCGCCGTCGGCGACCAGCCGTGCGGCCTCGCCGATCTCCTTGCCGTGCGCCCGCACGAACGGCCCCACCTGGTCGACGACGCCGTTGACGGTGTCGGCGAGCTGCTGGGTGCCCTGCGCCACCTGGCCGGAACCGTCGGCCAGTTGGCGGGCCCCGGTGGCGGCGGTGCCGGCTCCCTTGGCGAGGTCGGCGCTGCCCTGGTGCAGGCGGTCCGCGCCGGCGTCGAGGTCGCCCAGGCCGCCGACCAGCTTGGCGCTCCCGTTCTTGGCGGTGCCCAGGCCGTCGGCCAGTTTGCCGGCGCCGTCCTTGGCCTGCCCGATGCCGTCCTGGAGCCGCTCCGCGCCGTCGGCTGCCTCCTGGGTCTTGCCGTGCAGGGTCGAGAACGACACGAAGATCTTGTCCAGGAAGGTCCGCGACGCCTTGGCCGTGGCCGCCGCGCGCACCTCGGAGAAGACGGTCCGGGAGATCTGCCCGACGATGTAGTTGTTGGCGTCGTTGGTGCGCACCGTCAGGGCGCCGGTCTCCGGGTGCGCCCCGGAGCTGGACGCGATCCGTCGGCTGAAGTCCCGCGGAATGGACAGCGAGAGGTAGTACGTGCCGTCCTCGACGCCCCGGCCGGCCTCCTGGGAGTCGACCTGGTGCCAGTCGAAGGTGTGGCTGTCGCGCAGCCCGGCGACGATCCCGTCGCCCGCCGCGATGCGCTGTCCGCCGACGTCGGCCCCCTGGTCGTCGTTGACCAGCGCGACCGGGATCCGGTCCAACCGGCCGTAGGGGTCCCAGAAGGACCACAGGTACAGCGCGCCGTACAGGAGCGGCAGCAGCAGGAGCGCGGCCAGCGCGGCGCGCGGCAGCTTCCCCCGCCCGAACCGCTTCAGCTCAAGCGCGGCCAGCCTCGGCGAGCGCATCGGCCGTTCCCTCCTCGTCGTGCCCGCCGTCCTCGGGGGCGTCGGCAGCGTGCGGTGCGGGGCGGCCGGTGCGCACCAGCACCACGCCCGAGGGGTCCGCCGGCGGCTCGCTGCACACCGCGAGCACGGTGGTGCCGGCGGTGGCGAGGGCGCGCAACAGCGCCCAGGCCGCGGTGCGCTCCGGGTCGGACAGTTTCAGGTCGGTGTCGTCCACGGCCAGCAGCCCGGGACCGCCGATCAGCGCCAGCGCCACGGACAGCCGCAGCGCCTCCAGCCGCTCCAGGTCGCGCACCGCGGTGCGGTCGCCCTTGGGCAGCGTCGCCACGTCCAGTCCGGCGGCGGTCAGCGCGTCGTCCACCAGGGCGCGGGCTTGTGCCCGGCGCTCCCGCCGGGGTCGCAGCAGCGCACCGAGCGAGGCGCCGAACCGGCCCTGGAGCAGGGCGCGTTGCCGCAGGTGCTCGCCGACGGTCAGGGCCGGGTCGAGTTCGGCGACGCCCGGTACGTGCGCGAGGGCGGTGCGGGACCGGACCGCGGCCATGTGCCGGGGCAGCGGCAACCCGCCGACCTCTGCGGTGCCCGCCGCGGGCTTCATCCGCCCGGTGAGCGCCAGCAGCAGGCAGGTGCGGCCGGACCCCGACGGGCCCTGCACGGCGATCAGGGCGCCGGGTCCGGCGGTGATGTCGACGTCCCGGAACGCCCAACCGCGGGGGCCCTTGACCCCGAATCCCGCGGCCGTGACCGCCGCCCCGTGCGGGGTGCTGTCCACGATCCCCTCCCTTGCACTGACTGGTCAGTTCAAAGTAGGGAGCCCGCCCCGCCCTCCGCAAGGGGTTCGCCGGAAATCCGCGAAAACCCGTTCCGGAACTGTCGATCCGCTGTCCGTTTTCTGCTGGAACCGCAGGTCAGGGGCGATTGTCAGTGGTGTGCCGCACGATGGGTGCATACGGTCCGCATCGGCCCGCCGGCCCTCAACCAGCGGGCGACGACAGGAGGTTCGTCATGGCAGCTCGTCCCGTCGCGGGCAGCTCGGCTGCGTACGGTCCCCCGAGCGATGTCCACCCCGTCCTGCGCCGGGCGGCCGCGCCGCCCGCCGCCCTCGACCTGCTCACCAAGGCCCAGCTCGGCCTCGACGAGGCCGAGACCCTGGAATCCCCCAACGACCGGTTCGCCACCGCCCACCTGGCCGCCCTGCGTGCCGCGGCCGCGGTCCTCGCCGTGCGCGGCCGACCGGAGCCCACCGCACGCCGTCGGAAGACTATCCGCAGCGCCTGGGAGGTGCTGCCCGAGGTCGCTCCCGAACTCGCCGAGTGGAGCGCCCTGTTCGCGGCCGGCGCCGACCGCCGGGCCAGGGCCGAGGCCGGCATAGCGGGCGCGGCCGGCCAGCGCGACGCCGACGACCTCCTGCGGGACGCCGGGATGTTCCTCCGCCTCGTGGAGCGGATGCTCCGGCTCCCACCGGTGCTGCCCCCGCAGCGGGCCGGCGGGACGCCCGACGCCAGCTGGGGGCGGGCCGGCTGACGGGCCCGACCTGCGGCGGCGCGCGGGCCGGACGCGGCACCCGCCCGTTTACGGAATAGGGTGGTGAACGACTGGACGTCCATGCCCCGCCGAGGAGCCACCCACCGTGTCTGACCCGCTGCGCCCGCGCGCCTCCCTTCGTACCGCCGTGGTCTGGGACGTCCTCAAGGACGCCCTGGAGCGCCGGGTCAAGGCCGCCGGGCGGGACGCCCTGGACGTCCTCGACACCGGCGGCGGCAGCGGCAACTTCGCCGTCCCGGTGGCCCGCCTCGGCCACCGCGTCACCGTCGTCGACCCCAGCCCCAACGCCCTCTTCGCCCTGGAGCGCCGGGCGGCCGAGGCCGGGGTCGCCGACCGCATCCGCGGGGTCCAGGGCGACGCCCACGGCCTGTTCCAGGTCATCGAGCGCGGTGGCTACGACGCGGTGCTCTGCCACGGCGTGCTGGAGTACGTGGACGACCCCGCCGAGGGCCTGCGCAACGCCGTCGGCGCGCTGCGCCCGGCCGGCACCCTCAGCCTGCTCGCCGCCGGGCTGGGCGGGGCGGTCCTCGCCCGCGCCCTGGCGGGCCACTTCACCGAGGCCCGCCGCGCCCTCACCGACCCCGCCGGCCGGTGGGGCGAGGGCGACCCGGTGCCCCGCCGGTTCACCGCCGACCAGCTCACCGACCTGGTCACCGCCACCGGCCTCCAGGTCGGCGCGGTGCACGGCGTACGGGTCTTCGCCGACCTGGTCCCCGGCGTCCTGGTCGACACCGAGCCCGGCGCGATGGACGCCCTGCTGAAGCTGGAGGCCGCCGCGGCCGAGCAGCCGGCGTTCCACTCCGTCGCCACCCAATTGCACGTCCTGGCCGAGCGCGACTGACCGCGCCGGGCGCGGCCGCGCCCCCGCCGGGACCGTGTACGGCGCCCGCGCGGCGCGCCCGCCGGGGAGCCGGCGGCCGCCGGCGGGGCCCGGCGACGCCCGCGGGGAGCGGGTGCGGTCGACCACAGGCCACCCGAACAGCCGCTTCGCCCCGTATGATCGGGGTACGACGCTCCGGCATGACGGGCTGGTGGGTGGGGAATGCAGCCAGCATCACCACCGCACCGCCGCGGCGGTGCGGACGGTGAATTGGCGTAGAGGGGCGGGTTTCACGGGGGCGAATCCCTGCCTATCCTGAAAGGGTCGCACCCGGTCGCCCCCCGCGACCGACGAGTAGGAGGACTCCGTGCCGCTCTCGGAGCACGAGCAGCGCATGCTCGAGCAAATGGAGCGAGCGCTGTACGCCGAAGATCCCAAGTTCGCGACAGCGCTTGAGGGAAGCGGGCTGCGTACGTACACCCGGCGACGGGTTTACCAAGCGGTCGCGGGCTTCCTGGTGGGTATCGGCCTGCTCATGGCCGGCATGGTCGCGCAGCAGATCTGGTGGGTCAGCGTCGTCGGCTTCCTCGTCATGCTCGGCTGTGCCGTGCTGGCCGTCACCGGCTGGCGCAAGGCCCCCAAGCCGGGTGAGCGCGGGACGGCCCCCAGCGGGCCGCAGGCGCGCCGCCAGGCGAGGTCGCGCCGTTCGATGATGGACCGCATCGAGGACCGCTGGCAGCGTCGCCGAGACGAGCAGCAGGGCCACTGACCGGCGCTCCCTGAGCCGACCGGAGGCGGATCCGCTCCGGCCCGGCGTTCCGGTTCGGATCCGGCCAATCTCGCGCGGTTCGCCCGTGCGACCCCTTCCGTCCCCTTCCGTGCTCTGGCCCCCGAGGTTTCGGGGGCCAGAGCTTTTTCCTCTCCGCCCTCGCTCTCGCCAGCTGCCTCCGGCTCCGTTCTCCCGTGCTGCCTGCGGCGTCCCAGGCGCCGCACGGGCGCTTGTCCGTCTCCGCGCTGCACCCGGGGCCCCGTCAGCGTGCCCGGGGCCCCCGTGAGCGCGCCCGCGAGGTGTGCCGCGACGGGGCCGCCGGCGCTGATCTTCCGGGCGTGCCGGGCACGCGTCCCCACGGGGGCGTCCGGACCAGTCCCACCGGTCCCGCCCCACGTACGCGGAGCCGGCCCGCGGCAGAGGGCGGCGCGCTGGACTTACGCCCGGGACTACGCCCGCTCGTCGCGCCGCCACCCCGCCGTTCGCAGGGTCCTCGCCGCGCGTTGGGCCGCGGTCGCCGGTCGACTGCTCCGGCAGCGCCGCCGCAGGGCCGACCAACGGGCCATCCAGCACCAGCGCAGGCGGGCCGCCGAGCGCGGGGCGAGCCGGGCCCGGATCCGCAGCGCCCGCGGTGCGCCGTCCCGCAGGCCGACGTGCACCAGCCGCACGTCCGCGGCGAGGCCGGCGGTGGGGACCGGCTGGGGGGCGTACAGGACCTGCTCGACCGCCGTGGCGACCCGCTGGGCGGCCGCCGCGGCGTCGGGGGGCAGTTCCCCGATGCGAACGATCCGGGCCGCCGCCGTGCGCGGCGTCAGCGACTCGTCCGGGAGGATGCCGAAGTCCCAGCCGGTGTCCAGCAGCTCCTGCCAGGCGGCGAGGGCGCTTGCCGCGGCGTCACCGCCCGGTGGGCCCGCCAACCGCCGGGTACGGGCCCGGGCCCGCCACACCAGTGGCACCGCGGGCAGCGCCACGATCAGCAGCGCGGCCAGCGCGAGGAGTGCGAGCGGCCCGATCGCGGGGCCGCCGCCCGGGGGGCCGGCGGTCGGCGCAGAGGGCGTGGCCGCGCAGTCCGGGCCGGCACCGGTGCGCCGCTCCCCGGGGCCGCAGGTGGGAGGCGCGGACGGTCCGGTCGGGGGCACCGCGGACGGCGCCGGCGCGTGCTCCGGACGGCCGGGGGCGGGGGTCCGCGAGGCGTCCGGGTAGGCGTAGTCCGGAACGCTGCCGCGGCTCGGGGTCGGCTCGAAGCGGGTCCAGCCGATGCCCTGGAAGTACAGCTCCGGCCAGGCGTGCGCGTCCTTCAGGGACACCGACGTCGTGCCGTCGGGCTGCCGGGTGCCCGGGGTGAAGCCGACCGCGACCCGGGCGGGAATCCCCAGGGTGCGGGCCATCGCCGCCATGGTGAAGGAGAAGTGGACGCAGAAGCCCTCCTTGTCCTTGAGGAAGCGGGCTATCGCCTCGGTGCCGCTGCCCGCCCGGACCTCGGTGTTGTAGCTGAAGCCGCCGTAGAGCGCGAACCAGTCCTGGAGCTTGACCGCCTTGTCGTACGCGGTGCCGGCACCCCGGGTGACCTGACGTGCGGTGGTGCCCACGATCGGGGGGAGGGACTCCGGGACGCGGGTGTACTCGCGCCGGAGCGCGGCGGGCGGCGGCGGGGCCGAGGCCAGTTGGTGGGCGGTGGGGCGCACCTGGAGGCTCTCGACCTGGTACTGGAGACCGTGGGTGTTCTGCCCGCGGTCGCCGACCAGGGTGCGGCCCTCGGGCTCGAACCGCCAGCGGCCGGGGAGGTCCACCCTGGCCGCCGGATAGGGCAGCGGCAGCCAGTTCTGGGCGTACCACTGGGCGGTCGACAGGGAGGTGTTGACCCGGGTGACGGAGACGTCGGAGCTGAGGCCGGGCGGTCGTGGCAACTCGGTCGGGACGTCGGTGACCGTGCGCTCGGAGGGCTTCCAGGCCGTGCCGTCGAACTGGTCCAGCGCGACGATCCGCAGGTACATCTCGCGGGTGTCGGTCGCGGTCGTGCGGTAGTTGAGGACCTCGCGGTCCTCCGGTTGGTTCAGGCTGTCCTGGAGTGAGACCAGCGGGTTCACCGCGGAGATGGTGCCGCCGCCGGCTCCGGGGCCGGCACCGGCGGTGGTCGGCCCGAGCAGGCCGCTGCCGAGGGACGGCAGCACGGCGGGCACCAGCAGCGCGAGGCCCAGGGCCAGCGCGCCGATCCGGCGGCCCCGGGGCAGCGGCAGTCCGTCGCGACGGGCCGCTCCCGGGCGGCCGGTGACCGGCCCGCCGAACACCCGGCCCCACTGGGACAGCCGGTCGCGCCCCTCGGCGAGCAGGAGCAGCAGGTAACCGGCGGCCCCCACGACGAACCACAGCCAGCCCGCGCCGCTCTGGGACAGCCCCGCGGCCACCGAGTACAGCGCGAGCAGCGGCAGCCCGGCGGGCGCGGCGCTGCGGTAGGTGACCGCCAGCGCGTCCACGACCAGGCCGATCAGCAGCACCCCGGACACCAAAAGCAGCCGGATGCCGGGCGTCACCGGCGCCGGGATGGCGTACCGGCCGACATCGCCGACGCCGCTGCGCACCAGGTCGGCCAGGGCGGCGACGGCGTCCGGGCCGGGCAGCAGTCCGGCCACCGCGTGGTCGCGGGCGAACACCGCGGTCAGCAGCAGGACGGCTGCCAGGGCCTGCGCGCCGACGGTCAGCGGCCGGGCCAGGGGCAGCCGCCGGCCCAGTGCGCCCACCCCCGTCACCAGCGCCAGCAGCAGGGCGGCCTGGAAGAGCCAGGTGACCGGGTCCACGAGGGGCAGCAGCGCGCATCCGGCGCAGAGCGTCGCCGCCATCGCGCACAGCGCCAGCCGAGCCCGCCCGCTCATGCGCCCGTCCCGCTTCGCTCGGGAGCGCCGCGCTGGTCGCCCCGCTGGTCGCCCCGCTCCGCTCCCGCGGCCGCCCCGGCCGGTGCGGCGCCCGCCCGGTCCGCCGCCCGCCACAGGTCGGCCAGCGCGTCACCGGGCCTCACCGGCAGCGCCGTCCAGCCCGCCTCCCGCAGCATCCGCAGCCGGTCGTCGACCGGGGCGGCGCCGGACGAGAAGCGGAACCCGCCGGGTGTCCTCGTCCAGGCGTCGCCGTCCATGACGAAGGCGACCGCGGCGGCGCTGCCGCGGCAGATCCGGCCGGCGAGTGCGGCCTGTTCCTCGTCCAGCTCGCCGAAGAAGGCGATCAACAGCCCCTCCGTGCCGCCGCGCAGCACGTCGTACGCGGCGGAGAGGTCCTCCTCGGCGGAGTGCTCCACGACGGCGAGGGTCTCCAGCAGCAGTCCGCCGGAGTCGCCGGACTCGCCGCCGCCGGTGAAGCCGCCGCCCTCCGGGCCGGGCACCGCACTGCCGGTGTCGGTCAGCAGCCGCACCGAGAAGCCCCGCTCCAGCAGGTGCAGCGCGACCGAGGCGGCGCCGGCCACCGCCCATTCGAAGGCCGAGTCCGGCCCGGAACCGTGGTGGGCGGCGGCGCGGGTGTCGAGCAGGATCGTGCAGCGGGCCTTCTCCGGCTGCTCCTCGCGGCGGACCATCAGCTCGCCGTGGCGCGCGGTGGAGCGCCAGTGGACCCGGCGCAGGTCGTCGCCGTGCCGGTAGCCGCGGGGGATGACGTCGTCCTCGCCGGCGAGGGCGAGCGAGCGGTGGCGCCCGTCGCCGTACCCCGCGGCCTCGCCGGCCAGCCGGACCGGGGGCAGCGGCTCGACCCGGGGCACCACCGTCAGGGTGTCGGACGTGCTGAAGGAACGCGTCAGCTCGCACATCCCGAACGGGTCGGACAGGCGCAGCTGGAGCGGCCCCAGCGGATAGCGGCCGCGCAGGTCGGAGCGGACGCGGTAGGACACCTCGCGGTGCCCGCCCGGCTCGACCCGGTCCAGGACGAAGCGGGGCCGGGGTCCGAGCACGTACGGCACGCGGTCCTGGAGCATCAGCACGCCGGTCGACAACCGGGCGACGTTCTCCACGCGGAGGCCGACCCGGGCCTCGGCCGCCGCCGGCACCCGCGCCGGGGCCAGCGTGCGGCTGCCCGCGACGCGGTAGCGGGTGCGGTGCAGCACCAGGACGCACACCAGCGGCAGCGCCGCCAGCAGCAGTCCGACGCGCAGCAGGTCCGCCTGCCCCAGGAGGTACGCGCAGGCCGCGGCGGCCACGCCGGCTGCCAGGAAGGACCGGCCGCGGGTGGTCAGCCCCCCGAAGGCGGCGCGCAGCCCGCCCGGCGCCGGTGCCCCGGTGCTCCCCCCGCCGGACATCACAACCCCCGTGCGTGGGGCGGCTGCTGGCCGCGCTCGGCTTGTCGCCATTGCGGGGCGGAGGGGTCGGGGACCGGGGTGCGGCGCACGATCTCCAGCACCACCTGCTCGGCGGTGCGGCGGTTCAACTGCGCCTGGGCGGTGGGCAGCAGACGGTGTGCGAGCACCGCCACCGCCAGCGACTGCACGTCGTCCGGGAGCGCGAACTCCCGCCCGGCCATGGCCGCGGCGGCCTTGGCGGCGCGCAGCAGGTGCAGGGTGGCCCGGGGCGAGGCGCCGAGCCGCAGATCGGGGTGGCTCCGGGTGGCCGCCACGAGGTCGACGGCGTACCGCCGTACGGGCTCGGCGACGTGCACGGTGCGCACCGCCTCGGCCAGCTTCACGATCTCGTGGGCGTGCGCCACCGGGCGCAGCTCGTCCAAGGGGGAGGCCCCGCCGTGCACGTCGAGCATCCGCAACTCGGCCGCCGCGCTGGGGTAGCCGATCGAGACCCGGGCCATGAAGCGGTCCCGCTGCGCCTCCGGGAGCGGGTAGGTGCCCTCCATCTCGACCGGGTTCTGCGTCGCGACGACCATGAAGGGGCTGGGCAGGTGGTACGTCTGCCCGTCCATGGTGACCTGGCGCTCCTCCATGGACTCCAGGAGTGCCGACTGGGTCTTGGGGGAGGCGCGGTTGATCTCGTCGCCGATCACGATCTGGGCGAAGATCGCGCCGGGCTTGAACTCGAAGTCCTGCCGCTGCTGGTCGTAGATGCTGACGCCGGTGATGTCGGACGGCAGCAGGTCGGGGGTGAACTGGATGCGGCGCACCGAGCAGTCGATCGACCGGGCCAGCGCCTTGGCCAGCATCGTCTTGCCGACGCCGGGCACGTCCTCGATGAGCAGGTGCCCCTCTGCCAGCAGGACCGTCAGCGCGAGCCGTACGACCTCCGGCTTGCCCTCGATCACGCCCTCCACTGACCGGTGCACCCGCCCGGCGGTGGTGGTCAGATCGGCAAGGCTCGCTCGTTCGTCATACGTCGTCACTCGGCCCTCCTCGGCCCCTCCCCGGGTGGCCGACGCCCCCTTGACGGACCCGGCCCTCCCCGTGTGCGCATTCCGTCCGGTCGCTGCCGGACGGAACGTCACCTACGCATTCTTGCCGCCCGCGCGGCCTCGCGTCATGGCCTGTGGATAACTCACACCGTCCGGTCCCAGCCAACCGGGCATGTCGGTCGAAACGGGCGCCGAGGGGGCGTGGCGGGCGGGATCCTTCGCCGGGTGCGACGGATCCCGCCGCAGGTCAGCCCTGTGGATCGATCTCGCGCAGCAGGCCGGTCGTCACGTCGAACACGAAGCCGCGGACGTCGTCGGTGTGCAGCAGGAAGGGTGAGGTGCGTACCCGCTGCATGGACTGGCGGACGTCCTCGTCGAGGTCCTTGAACGCCTCGACCGCCCAGGTGGGCCGCTGGCCGACCTCGGCCGCCAGCTCGTGCCGGAAGTCCTCGGTCAGGCTGAGCAGGCCGCAGCCGGTGTGGTGGATGAGCACGACGGACCGGGTGCCGAGCGCGCGCTGGCTGATCGTCAGCGAGCGGATGATGTCGTCGGTCACCACGCCACCGGCGTTGCGGATGGTGTGGCAGTCGCCGAGCTCCAGGCCCAGCGCGGCGTGCAGGTCGAGCCGGGCGTCCATGCAGGCCACGACCGCGACCTGGAGGACGGGGCGGGCGTCCATCCCGGGGTCCGTGAAGGCGTCGGCGTACCGCTCGTTCGCCTCGACGAGACGGTCGGTGACGGTGCCGTCGGGGGCGGGGGAGGCGCTGTCGGCGGACGAGGGCAGCGGCTGCGACGCAGGTATGGGCATGGCTTCACGGTAATCGTTCACGGCGTGATCGGCTCCTCCGGAAATCCGGCGTAGGGGGCAACCTCACGTCTTGTGAGGCACTCCACAGGGCGGGTGCCGCGGACAAACCCCCAGGAATCCTCCGGGCGCACCGTGCGGGGGACGCGCGGAACCGGTTGATTGACCGGGGCGGCAGGTGGACTAAAGTGGCGCGAAGTGGGAGGCGTGACGCTCTCCTTGGATCCCGGATCCCTCGTGTGCGTGACCGTACGTACGGTTCGGCCTCCTCCCGCTCCACCGGTCATCCGACGTCACTTCCCCGTCGCCGGAGGGCCACTTCCCCTTCAGAGCGGGCGGGGACCAAGCGGTACGTGCGGCATCCCCCAGCCAACGGCCGGGGACCCACCTGCCGTCCACCATCGGAAGGCACATGAGCGAGCGCAGCGAGCGAATGACAAAGAGGTGCGCGCTCCGCGCATGCAGGCCCGCCGAGCGAAGCGAGGCCGGCGCATGAACAGCAACACCCGCCACGTACCCGTCATGCTCCAGCGCTGCCTGGACGTGCTCGCCCCCGCGCTCGCCGAGCCCGGCGCGGTCGTCGTCGACTGCACCCTCGGCCTCGGCGGGCACAGCGAGGCGCTGCTCGCCACGTTCCCCGAGGCCCGGCTGGTCGCCCTGGACCGCGACCCGGCCGCGCTCCGCCTCGCGGGGGAGCGGCTGGCCCCCTACGGCGACCGCGCCACCCTGGTGCACGCGGTCTACGACGAGCTCCCCGAGGTCCTCGACCGGCTCGGGCTGCCGCACGTCCAGGGCGTCCTGTTCGACCTCGGCGTCTCCTCCATGCAGCTCGACGAGGCCGACCGCGGCTTCGCCTACGCCCAGGACGCCCCGCTCGACATGCGGATGGACCAGACGACCGGCATCAGCGCCGCCGAGGTCCTCAACACCTACCCGCCCGGGGAACTGGTCCGGATCCTGCGCGCCTACGGCGAGGAGAAGCAGGCCAAGCGGATCGTCGCCGCGGTGGTGCGGGAGCGGGAGAAGGAGCCGTTCAGCACCAGCGCCCGGTTGGTCGAGCTGATCCGCGACGCGCTGCCGCAGGCCGCCAAGCGCACCGGCGGCAATCCCGCCAAGCGGACCTTCCAGGCGCTGCGCATCGAGGTCAACGGCGAGCTGGCCTGCGTCGAGCGCGCCATCCCGGCCGCGGTGAAGTCGCTCGCGGTGGGCGGCCGGATCGCCGTGCTCGCCTACCACTCGCTGGAGGACCGGCTGGTCAAGCAGGTCTTCGCGGCCGGCGCCAGCAGCACCGCGCCGCCCGGCCTCCCGGTGGTCCCCGAGCGCTACCAACCCCGGCTCAAGCTGCTGACCCGCGGGGCCGAGCTGCCCACGGAGGAGGAGGTCGCGCAGAACCGGCGCGCGGCCCCGGCCCGGCTGCGCGGCGCCGAGCGCATCCGCGAGGACATCGCGTGACACGGCAGGGGGGCCGACCGCGCGCCAGGCAGCGCCTGACCGCGCTGTTGCCCTCCGTCCCGCGCGGCGGCACCGCCGCGCGGACGCCCTTCGTGCTGCTGGTCGTGGTGCTCCTGGGCTCCGGACTGATCACCCTGCTGCTGCTTAACTCCGCGCTCAACCAAGGCTCGTTCGAGCTGAGCAAGCTGGAGCGGAAGACCGGCGAGCTGACGGACGAGCAGCAGGCGCTCCAACAGGAGGTCGACGGCTACTCCGCACCGGACGCGCTGGCGCGGCGGGCCCGCAAGCTGGGCATGGTCCCCGGTGGCAACCCGGCGTTCCTGATGCCGGACGGCACGGTCCGCGGTGCGCCCGGCCCGGTGTCGTCCACGGGCGCCGCGCTGTCCGCCTCCGCCGGGCCGGCGCTCGGCCCCGGGGACCTGCGGCCGGCGGGCCAACAGGCGGTGTCGGCGCCACGGGTCCCGGCACAGGAGCCGCCGGCACCACCGACCCCGGCGGGCGCACCGAACCCGGCCGTCCCGCTCGCCCCCCACACCCCGGGCGTTCCGTCCTCGCCCGGCCCGCTGGCGACGCCCACGGCCCCGGCCTCCGTCCTCACGCCCGACTCGCCCGCCCCCGCCGTCCGCGCGCCCGGCCCCGTCGCCGGACCGACCCCGTCGGCCGCCGGCAGGTGACCCCGTGACGCGCGCCCCCGCACCCCGCCGCTGCGGTCCCGCCGCCCCCGTCCACCGGGCGGACGGCGCCACGCCGTTCCCCGCTCGCCCCGTGCCCGTTCCGGAGACCGCGGTATGACCCAGCCCAGGGACCCCCGTCGCGTTCCGCGCCCCGCCCGGCCCGGCGCCCGCCCGGCCGCTGCCCGCCGCCCCGCCGCCCAGGGCCGTCCACGACCGGCCGGCGGCCCGCTGCGGCCGGTCAGCCCGCGCCCGCGCCTGCGGCTGATCGCCCTCGCGCTGACGCTGGTGATGGCGGCCTTCGTGATCCGGCTCGTGCAGGTGCAGGGCGTGGACGCGGCGGCGTACGCGGCCAAGGCCAACGAGAACCGCTACGTCCCGGTGACACTCGCCGCCGAACGCGGCGCCATCACCGACCGCAACGGGGTGGACCTCGCCACCACCGTGGACGCGTACGACATCACCGCCGACCCGAGCCTGCTGGCGCCCGACAAGATCAAGATCAAGGACGCTCCGCAGCAGGCCGCCGCGCTGCTCGCGCCGATCCTCGACGAGCCCGAGGCGACCCTCGCGGCCAAGCTCAACCGCCCGACGTCCCGCTACGTCCTGCTCGCCCGGCAGCGCACCCCCCAGGTCTGGAAGCAGATCAAGGACCTGCGCACGGCACTGGACGCCAAGGCGGCCGCCGCGCCCAAGAGCGCCCCCCGCCCCGACGTCCTGCTCGGGATCTTCGCGGACAAGCACAGCAAGCGCGTCTACCCCGCCGGCGACCTCGCGGCCGGCGTCCTCGGCTTCGTCAACGGCACCGGCAAGGGGGCTGGCGGCCTGGAGGCCCAGCTCAACAAGGAGCTGGCCGGCAAGGACGGGAAGCTGGTCTACGCCCAGTCCGGAGGCCGCCGGGTGCCCACCGCCGACACCCAGGAGCACCCCGCCGTCCCCGGCACCGACGTGCAGCTGACGATCGACCGCGACATCCAGTGGGCGGCCCAGCAGGCCATCAGCCAGCAGGTGCAGAAGTCCGACGCCGACCGCGGCTACGTCGTCGTCCAGGACACCCGCACCGGCCAGGTCCTGGCGCTCGCCAACGCCCCCGGGTTCGACCCCAACGACCTGTCCAAGGCCGGCCCGGACTCGCTCGGCAACCCCGCGCTGACCGACGCCTTCGAGCCGGGCTCCACCAGCAAGCTGATGACGATGGCGGCCGTCCTCCAGGAGGGCGCCGCGACCCCGTCGACCCGGGTGACCGTGCCCAACCGCCTGCACCGCGGCGACCGGCTCTTCGCGGACGACATCGACCACGACACCTGGCACCTCACGCTCAACGGCGTGCTCGCCAAGTCCAGCAACATCGGCACCATCCTGGCGGCCGGCCAACTGGGCACCACCCAGCCCCAGGCCAACCAGGTCCTCTACTCCTACCTGCGGAAATTCGGCATCGGCCAGCCGACCGGCCTCGGCTTCCCCGGGGAGACCGACGGCATCCTCGCCAAGCCGCAGGACTGGAACACCTCGCAGCAGTACACGATCCCGTTCGGCCAGGGCCTGTCCCTCAACGCCGTCCAGGCCGCCTCCGTCTACTCCACCATCGCCAACGGCGGCGAGCGGATCGCCCCCACCCTCGTCCGCGGCACCACCGGGCCGGACGGCCGGTACGCCCCGGCCCCCGAGCCCGCCCGCAACCGCGTGGTGAGCGAGAAGACCGCCAGCACCCTCGCCACCATGTTGGAGTCGGTGGTGTCCGACGACGAGGGCACCGGCGCCAAGGCGAAGATCGACGGCTACCGGGTCGGCGGGAAGACCGGTACCTCCAACCGGGTGGACCCGAAGACCGGCCGCTACCACGGCTACACCGCGTCCTTCGCCGGCTTCGCGCCCGCCGACAAGCCGCGCATCACCGTCTACTGCGCCGTGCAGAACCCCAAGCGGGGCAGTTATTTCGGAGGCCAGGTCTGCGGCCCGATCTTCCAGCAGGTCATGGCGTTCGCACTGAAGACCCTGCAGGTCCCCCCGACCGGTGCGCAGCCGCCGCGGCTGCCGGTCACCTTCAAGCCAGGCGAATGAAATCGAGGCAACACCGCCGTGACGACGATCACTCCCGACGGCCCGCAGCTGCCCGGCGACAGAACCCCGGCGAAGCCCTCGCTTCGCCCCGAGCCCGTTCTGCCCGGTACGCTCACCGCCGTGTCACAAGCTGATCAGTCCCCGAAACCCCAGCAAGCGGAGAAGGGCGGCGCCGGCGGATATCCGGGCGCGCCGCGCCCTGAGGAGGTCCGCCCCACCCCCCTGGCCGACCTCGCGCGGCAGCTGGCGATCCCGGTTCCCGACGGATCGGACGCCGTCCGGGTCACCGGCATCACCCACGACTCCCGTGCGGTCCGCCCCGGCGACGTCTACGCCGCGCTGCCCGGTGCCCGTCTGCACGGCGCCGACTTCGTCGCCCAGGCCGCCGACCTCGGTGCCGCCGCGATCCTGACCGACCCGTCGGGCGCCGAGCGGGCCGCCGCGACCGGCCTGCCGGTCCTGGTCGTCGACCATCCGCGCGGTCGGATGGGCGCCCTGGCCGTCTCGATCTACGGCGCGCCCGGCGAGGACCTCCTCCAGATCGGCATCACCGGCACCTCCGGCAAGACCACCACCGCGTACCTCATCGAGGGCGGGCTGCGGGCCGCCGCGGCCAAGGAGGACGAGGGCGACGGGCGCCAGGCGGGCGGACTGACCGGCCTGATCGGCACCGTCGAGTCCCGGATCGGCGACGAGCGCCTGAAGTCCGAGCGGACCACCCCCGAGGCCACCGACCTACAGGCGCTGTTCGCGGTGATGCGCGAGCGCGGCGTCCGCTCGGTCGCCATGGAGGTCTCCAGCCACGCCCTGGTGCTCGGGCGGGTCGACGGCTGCGTCTTCGACGTCGCGATCTTCAACAACCTCAGCCCGGAGCACATGGAGTTCCACTCCGGCATGGAGGACTACTTCCAGGCCAAGGCCCAGCTGTTCACCAGGGCCCGCAGCAGGGCCGGCGTGGTCAACCTCGACGACGAGTACGGCCGCCGGCTCGCCGCTGGCGAGTCCGAGGTCCCGGTCACCACGTTCTCCGCCGAGGGCCACCCGGACGCGGACTGGCGCGCCGCCGACGTCGAGGTGAGCGCGCTCGGCTCGACCTTCACCGTGCACGGCCCCGGGGGCGTGACGCTGCGCGCCGCCTCCCCGATCGCCGGCCCGTTCAACGTCTCCAACGCGCTGGCCGCCATCACCGCGCTGGCCGTCGCCGGCATCGACCCGCAGACCGCGGCCGACGGCGTCGCCGCGATCCCCGGCGTCCCCGGCCGCCTGGAGCGGGTGGACGTCGGCCAGCCCTACCTGGCGGTCGTCGACTACGCCCACAAGACCGACGCCGTCGAATCGGTTCTGCGGGCGCTGCGCAAGGTCACCACCGGCAAGCTGCACGCCGTCCTCGGCTGCGGCGGCGACCGCGACCCGCACAAGCGGATGCCGATGGGTGCCGCGGTCGCCCGGCTCGCCGACACCGCGGTGCTGACGTCCGACAACCCGCGCTCCGAGGATCCGCTGGCGATCCTCGCCACCATGCTTGCGGGCGCCGCCGAGGTGCCCGTCCACGAGCGCGGCACGGTCCTCGTCGAAGAGGACCGGGCCGCCGCCATCGCCGCCGTCGTCGCCCGCGCCGAGCCCGGGGACACCGTGATCATCGCGGGCAAGGGTCACGAACAGGGTCAGGACATCGCCGGAGTGGTACGCCCCTTCGACGACCGTCAGGTGCTGCGCGCTTCCATCGAGGATTCGCTGAAGTCACGGCAGCCGCAGCAGTCACAGCAGCCGAACCACCAGGGATGACACACCGCCATGCGCGCACAATCCTCTTGTTGGCACCTTCTGCACGGCCCCGGGGGTGACCTGTGATCTCCCTGTCCCTCGCCGAGATCGCGAGCATCGTCGGCGGGCAGCAGCACGACATACCGGACCCGGACCGCGAGGTCACCGGGCCGGTCGTGTCGGACTCCCGGGCCGTCCGCCCGGGTGGCCTGTTCGTTGCGTTCGCCGGTGAGCGCGTCGACGGTCACGAGTTCGCCGTCGGCGCCGTCGAAGCCGGTGCGACGGCCGTTCTCGCGTCCCGCCCGGTCGGCGTCCCGGCGATCGTCGTCGACGACGTCGTCGCAGCCCTCGGCGCACTTGCCCGGGCCGTCGTGGACCGGTTGGGCACCACCGTCGTGGGGCTGACCGGCTCGGCCGGCAAGACCAGCACCAAGGACCTGATCGCCCAGCTGCTCCAGCGGCACGGGCCGACGGTGTGGCCGGAAGGCAACCTCAACAACGAGATCGGGCTGCCGCTCACCGCGCTGCGCGCCGACGCCACCACCCGGCACCTCGTCCTGGAGATGGGCGCCCGCGGCATCGGCCACATCCGCTACCTCGCCGGGCTGACCCCGCCCCGGATCGGGGTGGTCCTCAACGTCGGCACCGCGCACCTCGGCGAGTTCGGCGGCCGCGAGCAGATCGCCCAGGCCAAGGGCGAGCTCGTCGAGTCGCTGCCCGCGGCCGAGGACGGCGGCGTGGCGGTGCTCAACGCGGACGACCCGTACGTCCGGGCCATGGCGTCCCGCACGAAGGCCCGCACCGTCCTGTTCGGCGAGTCCCCGGAGGCCGCCGTCCGTGCCGAGAATGTCCGGCTCAGCGGCCTCGGACAGCCCGCCTTCACGCTTCACACACCCTCCGGGTGCAGTGATGTGACGATGCGGCTGTACGGTGAGCACCACGTGTCGAACGCGCTCGCCGCGGCCGCCGTCGCCCATGAGTTGGGCATGCCCGTAGACGAGATCGCCACCGCGCTCTCCGAAGCCGGCACGCTCTCCCGCTGGCGCATGGAGGTCACCGAGCGCGCGGACGGCGTGACGGTCGTCAACGACGCCTACAACGCGAACCCCGAGTCCATGCGAGCGGCGCTGCGTGCGCTGGTCGCCATGGGCACCGCCGCCAGGGCGCAGGGGGGCCGGACGTGGGCGGTGCTCGGTGAGATGGCCGAGCTGGGCGAGGAGTCACTCGCCGAACACGACGCGGTCGGACGGCTGGTCGTCCGGCTCAACGTCAGCAAGCTCGTGGCGGTCGGCGGCAGGGAAGCGGCCTGGCTCGACATGGGCGCCAAGAACGAGGGTTCGTGGGGTGAGGAGTCGGTGCACGTGTCCGACGCGCGGGCGGCGATCGACCTGTTGCGCAGGGAGCTGCGAGGGGGAGACGTCGTGCTGGTGAAGGCGTCCAGGTCGATCGGCCTGGAGCGGGTCGCCGCGGCATTGCTGGACGGCGAGATCGGTTCCGGTGTTGAGGGCGGGGCCGCGTCCCGATGAACTCCATGAAGCAGATCCTCTTCTCCGGGACGATCGGGCTCTTCCTGACCCTGATCGGCACCCCGCTGCTGATCAAACTGCTGGCCAAGAAGGGCTACGGGCAGTTCATCCGCGATGACGGCCCCCGCACCCACGGCAGCAAGAAGGGCACGCCCACCATGGGCGGCATCTCCTTCATCCTGGCCACGATCATCGCCTACGCCCTGACGAAGGTGATCACCTCCAGCGACCCGACCTTCTCGGGCATCCTGGTGCTCTTCCTCTTCGCGGGCATGGGCCTGGTCGGCTTCCTCGACGACTACATCAAGATCGTCAAGCAGCGGTCGCTGGGCCTGCGGGCCAAGGCGAAGATGGCCGGCCAGCTGATCGTCGGCATCGCCTTCGCGGTGCTCTCGCTCCAGTTCGCCGACCTGCGGGGGGCGACCCCGGGGTCCGACCGGCTCTCGTTCACCCAGGACTTCGGCTGGCAGATCGGCCCGGTGCTGTTCGTCATCTGGGCGCTGTTCATGATCCTGGCGATGTCCAACGGCGTGAACCTCACCGACGGCCTCGACGGTCTGGCCACCGGCGCCTCGGTGATGGTCTTCGGCGCGTACACCTTCATCGGCATCTGGCAGTACCAGGAGTCCTGCGCCAACCAGATCACCGCCGGACCCGGCTGCTACGAGGTGCGCGATCCGCTCGACCTGGCCGTCGTCGCCTCCGCCCTGATGGGCGCCTGCTTCGGCTTCCTGTGGTGGAACACCTCGCCCGCCAAGATCTTCATGGGTGACACCGGTTCGCTGGCGCTGGGCGGTGCCCTCGCCGGCCTCGCGATCTGCTCCCGCACCGAGCTGCTGCTGGCCGTCCTCGGCGGTCTGTTCGTCCTGATCACCATGTCCGTGGTCATCCAGGTCGGCTCGTTCCGGATGACCGGCAAGCGGGTCTTCCGGATGGCGCCACTACAGCACCACTTCGAACTAAAGGGGTGGTCCGAAGTCCTTGTGGTGGTCCGCTTCTGGATCATCCAGGGCATGTGCGTGATCGTCGGTCTGGGCATCTTCTACGGCGGTTGGCAGGCGGCGAAGTGACCGGGTACGACCCGCGCGCCCCCCAGGACTTCGCCGGCAGGCACGTCACCGTTGCCGGCCTCGGCGTGAGCGGCGTCCCCGCCGCCCGCGCCCTGGCCGGCCTCGGCGCCCGCGTCACCGTCGTCAACGGCAGCGACGGCGAACGGGAGCGGGCCCAGGCGGCCGAACTGGAGCAATGGGCCGCGGCACGAAGCGCCTCCGGGGAGGGGGGCGGTGGGCGACGGGCGGGCGTCACGGTCCGGCTCGGCGACGGGGAGACCCTGCCCGAGGGCACCGACGTGGTCGTGACCTCCCCCGGGTGGAAGCCCACCAGCCCGCTCTTCCTGGCGGCCGCGGAGGCCGGCGTCCCCGTCTGGGGCGACGTCGAACTCGCCTGGCGGCTGCGCGGTCCCGACGCGGCGCCCTGGCTGGCGGTCACCGGCACCAACGGCAAGACCACCACCGTCCGGATGCTGGCCTCGATCCTCGCCGCGGCCGGTCTGCGCACCGCCGCGGTCGGCAACATCGGCGTTCCGCTGGTCGACGTGGTGCTCGGCGAGGGCCGGGCGGAGGGGGCGACCTACGACGTCCTGGCCGTCGAGCTCTCCAGCTACCAGCTGCACTGGGCCCCGTCGGTGCGGGCGCACTCCGCGGCCGTCCTCAACCTCGCCCCGGACCACCTCGACTGGCACGGCTCCATGACGGCGTACGCCGCCGACAAGGGGCGGATCTACGAGGGCAACACCGTCGCCTGCGTCTACAACGCCGCCGACCCGGCGACCGAGGACCTGGTCCGGGCCGCCGACGTCGAGGAGGGCTGCCGGGCGATCGGCTTCACCCTCGGCACCCCCGGCCCCTCCCAAGTGGGCGTCGTCGACGGCATCCTCGTCGACCGCGCCTTCGTGGAGAACCGCCAGCAGCAGGCCCAGGAGCTGGCCGAGATCGCGGACATCGCGCCCGCCTCCGGCAAGCCGGCCCCGCACAACGTCGCCAACGCGCTGGCCGCCGCGGCGCTGGCCCGCGCCTTCGGCGTCCCGGCCGCCGCGGTCCGCGAGGGACTGCGCTCCTTCCACCCGGACCCGCACCGCATCCAGCACATCGCGGATGTCGCCGGGGTCTCCTACGTCGACGACTCCAAGGCCACCAACACCCACGCCGCCGAGGCGTCGTTGGCGGCGTACGAGAACATCGTGTGGGTCGCCGGCGGGCTGGCGAAGGGCGCCACCTTCGACGAGCTGGTGCGCACCGCCGCCGGGCGGCTGCGCGCAGTGGTCCTGATCGGCGCCGACCGGGCGCTGATCCGCGAAGCGCTCGGGCGACACGCGCCCGATGTCCCGGTCGTCGACCTCGACCGGACCGACACTGGGGCGATGTCCGAGGCGGTCCGGGAGGCGGCCCGGCTGGCCGAGGCCGGCGACACCGTCCTGTTGGCCCCGGCCTGCGCCTCGATGGACATGTTCGTCAATTACAACAAGCGGGGCGAGGCGTTCGCCGACGCGGTGGGCGAACTGGCCGCCGCGGGTCACTAGCCCGGTTCTCCCCGCTGCCGTCGTCGCCGGCGGCGAGCGCACCCGTGGAGGGGACGAGGATGACCGCCCGATCGGCGAAGCCGGCCCGGCCGAGCCCGGTGCGTCGGACCCCCGCGAAGGTGCGCCCGCCGCGGGCCGGCCGGACCCCGGCCGGCCCGCGCGGGCTCTACACCCGGGCCAAGCGGGCCTGGGACCGCCCGTTGACGGCCTACTACCTCATCCTCGGCGCCCCCCTGCTGGTCATCGTCCTGGGGCTGGTGATGGTCTACTCGGCGTCACAGATCAAGGCCCTCCAGTCCGGGCTGGCGCCGTCGTACTTCTTCCGCAAACAGCTCCTGGCGGCCGCCATCGGCGCCGGGCTGCTGCTGCTCGCCTCCCGGATGCCCGTGCGACGGCACCGGATGCTGGCGTACCCGCTGCTGGCCGGCTCGGTGTTCCTGCTCTGCCTGGTGCAGATCCCGGGTATCGGGGTCTCGGTCAACGGCAACCAGAACTGGCTCAGCCTGGGCGGCCCTTTCCAAGTGCAACCGAGCGAGTTCGGCAAGCTCGCGCTCGTCCTGTGGGCCGCCGACCTGCTCGCCCGCAAGGAGGAGAAGAAGCTGCTGACGCAGTGGAGGCAGCTGTTGGTTCCGCTGACGCCGGTGACGTTTCTCCTGCTCGGGCTGATCATGCTCGGCGGTGACATGGGCACCACGATCATCCTCACCGCGATCCTCTTCGGACTCCTGTGGTTGGCCGGCGCCCCGACCCGCCTCTTCGCGGCGGTGCTGGGCTCGGCCACGGTGCTCGGCGTACTGCTGATCAAGACCAGCGCCCACCGGATGTCCCGGCTCGCCTGCCTCGGCGCGACCGATCCGGGCCCCGGTGACCAGTGCTGGCAGGCCGTGCACGGCATCTACGCACTGGCCTCGGGCGGACTCTTCGGTTCCGGGCTCGGGGCGAGTATGGAAAAATGGGGAGAACTCCCTGAACCGCACACCGACTTCATCTTCGCCATCACCGGGGAGGAACTGGGACTGGCGGGGACGCTGTCGGTGCTCGCCCTCTTCGCGGCTCTAGGCTATGCGGGTATCCGCGTGGCCGGACGCACGGAGGACCCCTTCGTACGGTACGCAGCGGGAGGCGTGACCACCTGGATCATGGCTCAGGCCGTGATCAACATCGGTGCGGTGCTCGGTCTGTTGCCGATCGCCGGTGTCCCGCTGCCGCTGTTCTCCTACGGGGGCTCCGCCCTGCTGCCGACGATGTTCGCCGTCGGGCTGCTGATCGCCTTCGCGCGTGACGAGCCCGCCGCACGAGCGGCGTTGACGGCCCGGTCGGCGCGGAAGCCGGTGTCCGGAAGGAGACCGGCTGGGGTGAGATGGAAGACGATGAGACGGCGCGTTAAGAGGCGGCCGTCCGGAGAGCGGTGAATTTCGGTGCATGTCGTACTCGCCGGTGGGGGGACCGCCGGCCACATCGAGCCCGCGCTCGCCCTCGCGGACGCCCTGCGGAGGCAGGACCCGACCGTGGGGATCACGGCACTCGGCACGGAGCGCGGCCTGGAGACCCGACTGGTCCCCGAGCGCGGCTATGAGCTGGGCCTGATCCCGGCCGTGCCGCTGCCCCGCAAGCCCACCCCTGAACTGATCACCGTCCCCGGGCGGCTGCGCGGCACGATCAAGGCCGCCGAGCAGATCCTGGAGCGCACCAAGGCGGACTGCGTCGTCGGCTTCGGCGGCTACGTGGCGCTGCCCGGCTACCTGGCGGCCAAGCGGCTCGGGGTGCCGATCGTCGTCCACGAGGCCAACGCCCGCCCCGGCCTGGCCAACAAGATCGGCTCGCGGTACGCCACGTACGTCGCCGTCAGCACGCCGGACAGCAAGCTGCGCGGCGCCCGTTACGTGGGCATTCCGCTGCGCCGTTCCATCGCCACCCTGGACCGGGCCGCGATGCGGCCCGAGGCGCGTGCCGCGTTCGGCCTCGACCCCAACCTGCCGACCCTGTTGGTGTCCGGCGGCTCCCAGGGCGCCCGCCGCCTGAACGAGGTCGTCCAGGCGGCCGTGCCCGCGCTCCAGCGCTCCGGCATCCAGGTGCTGCACGCGGTGGGACCGAAGAACGAACTGCCGCACGTCGACAACATGCCGGGGATGCCCCCCTACGTCCCGGTACCGTACGTGGACCGGATGGATCTCGCGTACGCCGCGGCCGACATGATGCTGTGCCGCGCGGGCGCGATGACCGTCGCCGAGCTGTCCGCCGTCGGGCTGCCGGCCGCCTTCGTCCCGCTGCCGATCGGCAACGGCGAACAGCGGCTCAACGCCCAGCCGCTGGTCAACGCCGGCGGCGGCCTGCTGGTCGACGACGCCCAGCTGACCCCGGACTGGGTGCAGAACAACGTGCTCCCGGTCCTCGGTGATCCGCACCGGCTGTACGAGATGTCCCGCTCGGCCTCGGAGTTCGGCCGCCGGGACGCCGACGAGTTGCTGGTCGGCATGGTCTACGACGCGATCGAGCAGCACCGCAAGTAGCGGACGAGAGAAGGCGGAGAGCGTGGCCGGACCGACCACCGCCAGACGCGGAGCGAAGAAGTCACCGGCCGGCCCGCGCTCTTCGCCGCCCTCCGGCGGCCTGCGCTTCCGGCTTCCGACGCCCCGGCTGCGCCGTCCGAGCCGCCGCGGTGTGATCATCATCGCGGTGCTCGCGGCGCTGCTCGGGGGGTTCGCCACCTGGGCGCTCTACGGCTCGGACTGGCTCCGGTTGGAGCAGGTCCGAGCGACCGGCACCGACGTGCTCACGCCGGCGGAGGTGGTCGCCGCCGCGGCCGCCCCCGTCAACGCGCCGCTCGCCTCGGTGGACACCGACGCGGTGCGGCGCCGACTGCTCGCCCGGCTCCCGCGCCTCAAGAGTGTTGAAGTCACCCGTTCATGGCCGCACACCCTCGGTCTGGAAGTGACCGAAAGGACGCCGGAACTGCTGCTGCAAACGAACGGGAAGTTCGAAGAAGTGGACGCCGAAGGCATCCGGTTCGCCACGGTGAGCCGCGCGCCCAAGGGCGTTCCGCTTCTGAATCTGTCGGTTTCCGACTCCCCGAGTTCGCGCCGTTTCGGAACCGGTCGATTGCTGCGCGCCGCGGTCACCGTCGCCGGGGACCTCCCCGCCGCGGTCCGCAAGGACGTCCGCACCCTCCGGGTCCGCTCCTACGACTCCATCACCCTCGAACTCGCAGGTGGTCGCACGGTGATGTGGGGCAGCCGCGAACAGGGAGCGGAAAAGGCGAAGGTGCTGGCCGGGCTGTTGAAGGCCGCGCGTGACGCGCACCACTTCGACATCTCGGTCCCCAGCGCGCCCGCGGTGTCCGGGAGTTGACGTACCGCGCCGCAGGCCAGCACCCTGGATGGCTACGACTATGGGTGATCACATAGGGTGAAAAGAAAAACGGGAGGTTCGGCGTGTTCGTTGAACGCGCGCGCCTTGTCGACTTAGTGTCTCGTTCCAAAGGGACCGTGGGACCAGGAACACAGGCACAGTAACCCTAAACTTCAGGGTTAGGGTTTGGGTCGGCAGAGCGGACCATCCCTTCGGCATCAGTCGGCGTCCACACGCAATGTGCGGCGACGACACGTAAATCGAGGCGAGAGGCCTTCGACGTGGCAGCACCGCAGAACTACCTCGCAGTCATCAAGGTCGTCGGCATCGGCGGCGGTGGCGTGAACGCCATCAACCGGATGATCGAGGTCGGGCTCAAGGGCGTCGAGTTCATCGCGATCAACACCGATGCGCAGGCGTTGCTCATGAGCGACGCCGACGTCAAGCTCGACGTCGGCCGCGAGATGACGCGCGGACTCGGCGCCGGCGCCAACCCGGACGTGGGCCGCAAGGCGGCCGAGGACCACCGCGAGGAGATCGAGGAGGTCCTCAAGGGGGCCGACATGGTCTTCGTGACCGCGGGTGAGGGCGGCGGCACCGGCACCGGCGGTGCCCCGGTCGTCGCCAACATCGCCCGCTCGCTGGGGGCCCTGACGATCGGTGTGGTCACCCGGCCGTTCACCTTCGAGGGCCGCCGCCGCGCCAACCAGGCCGAGGACGGCATCGCGAGCCTTCGCGAAGAGGTCGACACCCTCATCGTGATCCCCAACGACCGCCTGCTGTCCATCTCGGACCGTCAGGTGAGCGTGCTGGACGCGTTCAAGTCCGCGGACCAGGTGCTGCTCTCGGGTGTCCAGGGCATCACCGACCTCATCACGACCCCGGGCCTGATCAACCTCGACTTCGCCGACGTCAAGTCCGTGATGTCGGAGGCCGGCTCCGCGCTCATGGGCATCGGCTCGGCGCGCGGCGACGACCGTGCGGTGGCCGCCGCGGAGATGGCGATCTCCTCGCCGCTGCTGGAGGCGTCCATCGACGGTGCCCGCGGCGTGCTGCTCTCCATCTCCGGCGGGTCCGACCTCGGCCTCTTCGAGATCAACGAGGCAGCCCAGCTGGTCAGCGAGGCCGCGCACCCCGAGGCCAACATCATCTTCGGTGCGGTCATCGACGACGCGCTGGGCGACGAGGTCCGGGTCACCGTCATCGCCGCCGGGTTCGACGGCGGTCAGCCGCCGGCCCGCCGGGAAGCGCAGCAGGCCGGCATGCCCGCCCCGAAGCGCGAGGAGCCCACCCCGGCGCCGGTCCGCCCGACGGTGCCCCCGGTCGACCCGCCGCGCACGGCGCCGGCGTTCGGCGGCCTCGGTGCCGTCCCGCCGGTCCGGGACGAGTCCTCGGTGTCGTCCGAGTCCTCCTCGCTGGGCGAGGTCTCCGCCCCGCCGACCGGCGGTCCTTCGGTTCCCCCGGCCCGTCCGTACTCGGACTCCGCGGCCGAGGAGCTGGACGTCCCCGACTTCCTGAAGTGATGTAAAGCACCGACGTGATAGGGCAACAGCACCACGAGAGCGGCGCGCACTTCGCCTTCACCGACAGGTGGGGCGGGGTGAGCGCCGCTCCGTATGAGCAGCTCAACCTGGGCGGCGCGGTGGGCGACGACCCCGCGGCCGTCCGCACCAACCGCGAGCTGGCGGCCCGGGAGCTGGGCCTCGACCCGGCCGCGGTGGTCTGGATGAACCAGGTCCACGGCCGGGACGTGGCCGTGGTCGACGGACCCTGGGGGGAGGGCGACGTCCCGTCCGTGGACGCGCTGGTGACCACCCGTCGGGGACTGGCGCTGGCCGTACTGACCGCCGACTGCACCCCGGTCCTGCTCGCCGACCCGGTCGCCGGGGTCGCGGGAGCCGCGCACGCCGGGCGCCCCGGCCTGGTCGCCGGGGTCGTGCCGGCGGTCGTCGCGGCGATGACCGCACGGGGCGCGGAGCCGTCCCGGATCCTCGCGCACGTCGGCCCCGCGGTCTGCGGGCGCTGCTACGAGGTGCCCGAGGCGATGCGTGCCGACGTCGCCGCGGTGGTGCCCGAGGCGTGGGCGACCACCTCCTGGGGCACCCCTTCGGTGGACGTCACCGCCGGGGTGCGGGCCCAACTCGCCGCGGCCGGTGTGCAGTTGCGCACGCAATCACCCCTCTGCACCCGTGAGTCGGCGGACCACTTCTCGTACCGTCGCGACCGCACGACCGGGCGGCTCGCGAGCTACGTCTGGCTCGGGGGCGTCCCCGGAGAGGCTGCGCCGTGAGCGACGTTCGCAAAATGCAACTGGCCGACAATCTGGCGCGGGTGGAGGATCGTATCTCCGCAGCCTGCGCCAAGGCCGGCCGGGCGCGTGACGAGGTCACGCTGATCGTCGTCACCAAGACCTACCCCGCGAGCGACGTCCGTCTGCTCGCGGAGCTGGGGGTCCGTCAGGTCGCCGAGAACCGCGACCAGGAGGCGGCGCCCAAGGCGGCCGAATGTGCTGATTTGTCGCTCACTTGGCACTTCGTCGGTCAATTGCAGACCAACAAGGTGCGGTCCGTGGCCCGTTATGCCGGGATCGTGCAGTCGATCGACCGACCGCGGCTCGCCACCGCACTGTCCAAGGAGGCGGTGCGTTCCGGGCGCGAGCTGGGTTGCCTGATCCAGGTGGCGCTTGACGTCGACTCAGGCGAAACGGGGCGGACCACCGGGGACCGCGGCGGGGTGGCGCCGGAGGGCGTCGCCGAACTCGCCGACGCGATCGCCGGTTCCCAAGGGCTGCGACTGGACGGCCTGATGACCGTCGCGCCGCTGGCCGGGCCGTACGCGGGACGTCAACGCGCCGCTTTCGAGCGGCTCATGGAAATCTCATCCGACCTGCGCGCGAACCATCCTGCTGCCACCATGGTGTCGGCAGGGATGAGTGCGGACCTTGAGGACGCGGTGGCTGCCGGGGCGACACATGTGCGCATCGGTACCGCGGTACTCGGAGTCCGACCACGGCTCGGGTAACGTCGCCAAGCAAGTCGGACCACAGCACAAAATATGGTCATTCCCGCAGGAAGCGGGCAGGCCGAGTGGATCCAAGGCCCCCGGTGACGGAGCCGATCCACCACAGAGCGGAGGACGCAGAGAATGGCCGGCGCGATGCGCAAGATGGCGGTCTACCTCGGCCTCGTGGAGGACGATGGGTACGACGGCCGGGGGTTCGACCCCGACGACGAGTTCGAGCCCGAGCTTGACCCGGAGCCCGATCGCGGGCGGCGGCAACAGCATCAAGTGCAGCCCGAAACACGCCCGGAACGGGAGGAACCGGTCCGCGCCGTAACGCCCCCCGCTCCGCGTGAACCCGCCCCGCTCGCCGCGGAAAGCGGACGACCCGCGCGTATCGCCCCCGTGGCATCCATCACACCCGAACGTCCGAACCTGGAGAAGAACGCACCGGTGATCATGCCCAAAGTTGTGTCCGAGCGGGAGCCTTACCGCATCACCACACTTCACCCCCGGACCTACAACGAAGCCCGTACCATCGGGGAACACTTCCGTGAGGGCACTCCGGTGATCATGAATCTCACGGAGATGGACGACACGGACGCGAAGCGACTTGTCGACTTTGCGGCCGGTCTGGTCTTCGGACTGCACGGCAGCATTGAGCGGGTGACGCAGAAGGTGTTCCTGTTGTCGCCTGCTAACGTCGATGTCACGGCGGAGGACAAGGCCCGTATCGCAGAGGGCGGGTTCTTCAACCAAAGCTGAGACGCAACACCGGGCACACCAGGGCCGTAAGGTCTGACGGAGAACCAAGGGGAGAGGGAAGCGCGAGATGAGTGTCGCTGGTCAGGTGATCTACATCGCGCTGTACTGCTTCCTGATCCTCCTGATCTTCCGACTGGTGATGGACTACGTGTTCCAGTTCGCCCGTTCATGGCAACCCGGCAAGGCGATGGTGGTGATTCTTGAGGCCACCTACACTGTCACCGATCCGCCACTCAAGCTTCTGCGGCGGGTCATCCCGCCGCTGCGTCTCGGGGGCGTGGCGCTCGACCTGTCCTTCTTCGTATTGATGATCATCGTCTACATCCTGATCACCGTCGTGAGAACGGTGTTGTTGGTGTGAACGATACGGTCTTGCCGATTGCCGACGACTACGTTGAGGTGAAGTAGAGATGCCGTTGACCCCCGAGGACGTGCGGAACAAGCAGTTCACGACCGTCCGCCTCCGAGAAGGCTATGACGAGGACGAGGTCGATGCCTTCCTCGACGAGGTCGAGGGCGAACTGACCCGCCTGCTCCGGGAGAACGAGGACCTGCGCGCCAAGCTGGCCGCCGCCACTCGTGCCGCCGCGCAGAACCAGCAGCAGGGTCTGCGCAAGGGTCCCGACCAGCAGCAGGAGCAGCAGCAGCGGCCGGGGGCTCCGGTGCCCGCCGCCATATCCGGTCCGCAGCCGGTTCCGCCGCAGCAGCAGGGGATGGGTGGCCCGCCCCAACTGCCCGGTGGTGCACCGCAGCTGCCCCCCGGTCCCAGTGGCCACGGTCCCGGTGGCCACGGTCCTGGTGGCCACGGTCCGCAGGGCCCGCACGGCCCCGGCCCGATGGGCCAGGGCGGCCCCATGGGCGGTCCGCTCGGCGGTCCCGGACAGCAACTGCCGCAGCCGGCCCCGCAGCAGGGCGGCCCCGGCGGTGACAGCGCGGCCCGCGTGCTGTCGCTGGCACAGCAGACCGCCGACCAGGCGATCGCGGAGGCCCGTTCCGAGGCCAACAAGATCGTCGGCGAGGCGCGCAGCCGTGCCGAGGGCCTGGAGCGGGACGCCCGCGCCAAGGCCGACGCGCTGGAGCGGGACGCGCAGGAGAAGCACCGCGTGGCGATGGGCTCGCTGGAGTCGGCCCGCGCGACGCTGGAGCGCAAGGTCGAGGACCTGCGGGGCTTCGAGCGCGAGTACCGCACCCGTCTGAAGTCGTACCTGGAGAGCCAGCTGCGTCAGCTGGAGAACCAGTCCGACGACTCGCTGGCCCCGCCGCGGACCCCGGCTGCCGCCTCGCTGCCGCCGTCGCCGTCGATGGCGTCGGCCGGTGCGGGCACCATGGGCGGCAACCACACCATGGGTGGCGGCCCGTCGATGGGCGGCAACCACTCCATGAGCAGCCCGTCCAGCGGCGGTCCGTCCTACGGCGGCCAGCAGCAGATGTCGCCGGCGATGACCCAGCCGATGGCGCCGGTGCGGCCGCAGGGCCCGTCGCCGATGCAGCAGACGCCGTCGCCGATGCGCGGCTTCCTCATCGACGAGGACGACAACTGACGCACGGCTGACGCCGGTACGGCGCACAGAGTCGGCAATCAGGGCCGGGCCCCGAGGGAGTTCCCTCGGGGCCCGGCCCTTTTGCTGCCCTCCCCCTTGTGGGGGGCGCGGCCGGTGGCGCGCAGGGGGCGGACAAGAGTGCAGGCCCCGGCGCGGAGTGCGCCGGGGCCTGCGGGCGGGCCGTGCGGCCCGGTCGTGCTTGCCGTGCTTCCGTGCTCCGTTACGCCTTGCGGAGGTGGAAAGTCAGGGACAGCGCCTCGTCGGTGAAGGCCGGGCCGTAGGACCCGTCCGGTTCGCCGGCGGCGAAGTCGGTGGCCAGCACCTCGTCGGAGATCAGGGCGGTGTGGTCGGCCAGGGCCGTCCGCACCTCGTCGTCGTCGGCCGTCCAGCGCAGCGCGATCCGGTCGGCGACGTCCAGGCCGCTGTTCTTGCGGGCCTCCTGGATCAGCCGGATCGCGTCGCGGGCCAGGCCGGCGCGGCGCAGCTCCGGGGTGATCTCCAGGTCCAGCGCGACCGTCGCCCCCGCGTCGGAGGCCACCGACCAACCCTCGCGCGGGGTTTCGGTGATGATGACCTCTTCCGGGGTGAGGGCGACGGTCTCGCCGTCCACCTCGACGCTCGCCGTGCCGTCGCGCAGCGCGAGCGAGAGAGCGGCGGCGTCCGCGGTGGCGACGGCCTTGGCGACCGCCTGGACGCCCTTGCCGAACCGCTTGCCCAGGGCCCGGAAGTTGGCCTTGGCGGTGGTGTCCACCAGGGAGCCGCCCACCTCGGAGAGGGAGGCCAGCGAGCTGACGTTCAGCTCCTCGGCGATCTGGTCGCGCAGGTCGGCGGAGAGGTCCGCGAAGCCGTGCGCGCCGACCAGCGCGCGGGACAGCGGCTGGCGGGTCTTCACCCCGGACTCGGCGCGGGTGGCGCGGCCCAGTTCGACCAGGCGGCGCACGAGCTGCATCTGCGCGGAGAGCGCCGGGTCGATCAGCGTGCGGTCGGCGACCGGCCAGGTGGTGAGGTGCACCGAGTCCGGGGCGTCCGGGCTGACCGGAACGACCAGGTCCTGCCAGACCCGTTCGGTGATGAACGGGACGAGCGGGGCCATCAGCCGGGTGACGGTCTCGATGACGTCGTGGAGGGTGCGCAGCGCGGCGGCGTCGCCCTGCCAGAAGCGGCGGCGGGAGCGGCGCACGTACCAGTTGGAGAGGTCGTCGACGAAGGCGGAGAGCAGCTTGCCGGCGCGCTGGGTGTCGAAGCCCTCCAGGGCGTCGGTCACCCCCTCCACCAGGCTGTTGAGCTCGCCGAGCAGCCAACGGTCCAGCAGCGGGCGCTCCGCCGGGGCCGGGTCGGCCGCGGACGGCGCCCACTGGGCGGTGCGGGCGTAGAGCGCCTGGAAGGCGACGGTGTTCCAGTACGTCAGCAGTGTCTTGCGGACGACTTCCTGGATGGTGCCGTGGCCGACCCGGCGGGCCGACCAGGGGGAGCCGCCGGCGGCCATGAACCAGCGGACCGCGTCGGCGCCGTGCCGGTCCATCAGCGGGATCGGCTGGAGGGTGTTGCCCAGGTGCTTGGACATCTTCCGGCCGTCCTCGGCGAGGATGTGGCCCAGGCAGACCACGTTCTCGTACGAGGACTTGTCGAAGACGAGCGTGCCGACGGCCATCAGGGTGTAGAACCAGCCGCGGGTCTGGTCGATGGCCTCGGAGATGAACTGCGCCGGGTAGCGCTTCTCGAAGAGCTCCTTGTTGCGGTACGGGTAGCCCCACTGCGCGAACGGCATCGAGCCGGAGTCGTACCAGGCGTCGATGACCTCCGGGACGCGGACCGCGGTCAGCGTGCAGCCCTCGTGGGTGCAGCCGAAGGTGACCGCGTCGATGAACGGGCGGTGCGGGTCCAGGCCGGACTGGTCGGTGCCGGTCAGTTCGGACAGCTCGGTGAGCGAGCCGACGCAGGTGAGGTGGCCCTCCTCGCAGCGCCAGATGGGCAGCGGGGTGCCCCAGTAGCGGTTGCGGGACAGTGCCCAGTCGATGTTGTTGTTCAGCCAGTCGCCGAACCGGCCGTGCTTGACCGACTCCGGGAACCAGTTGGTGTTCTCGTTCTCCCGCAGGAGGGCGTCCTTGACCGCGGTGGTGCGGATGTACCAGGACGGCTGGGCGTAGTAGAGCAGCGCCGTGTGGCAGCGCCAGCAGTGCGGGTAGCTGTGCTCGTAGGCGAGGTGGCGGAAGAGCAGGCCGCGGGCGTCGAGGTCGGCGACCAGCGCCTCGTCGGCCTTCTTGAAGAACTGGCCGCCGACGAGCGCCAGCTGCTCCTCGAAGGTGCCGTCCGGACGGACCGGGTTGATCACCGGGAGGCCGTACGCGCGGCAGGTCCTCAGGTCGTCCTCACCGAACGCGGGGGCCTGGTGGACCAGGCCGGTGCCGTCGTCGGTGGTGACGTACTCGGCGTTGACGACGAAGTTGGCGCCGTCGAGGTCGACGAGCTGGAAGGGGCGCTCGTAGGCCCAGCGCTCCATCTCGCGGCCGGTGAAGGACTCGCCGGTGGCCGTCCAGCCTTCGCCCAGCGCCTTCTCCAGCAGCGGCTCGGCGACGACCAGCTGTTCGGTGCCGTCGGTGGCGACGACGTAGGTGACGTCGGGGTGCGTGGCGACGGCGGTGTTGGAGACCAGGGTCCAGGGGGTGGTCGTCCAGATCAGCAGCGCGGCGCGGCCGGCGAGCGGGCCGGAGGTCAGCGGGAGGCGGACGAAGACCGAGGGGTCGACGACCGTCTCGTAGCCCTGCGCCAGCTCGTGGTCCGACAGACCGGTGCCGCAGCGCGGGCACCAGGGGGCGACGCGGTGGTCCTGGACCAGCAGGCCCTTGGAGAAGATCTCCTTCAGGGACCACCACACCGACTCGATGTAGTCGGGGTCCATCGTGCGGTACGGGGCGTCCAGGTCCGTCCAGTAGCCCATCCGCGTGGTCAGCTCGCCGAAGGCGTCGGTGTGCCGGGTCACCGACTCGCGGCACTTGGCGTTGAACTCGGCGATGCCGTACGCCTCGATGTCCTTCTTGCCGTTGAAGCCCAGCTCCTTCTCCACGGCCAGCTCGACCGGGAGGCCGTGGCAGTCCCAGCCGGCCTTGCGGTCGACGTGGTAGCCCTGCATCGTGCGGAACCGGGGGAAGACGTCCTTGAAGACGCGGGCCTCGATGTGGTGGGCGCCGGGCATGCCGTTGGCCGTCGGGGGGCCCTCGTAGAAGACCCACTCGGGGCGGCCCTCGGACTGCTGGAGGGTGCGGGCGAAGACCTTCCGCTCCTGCCAGAAGTCGAGCACCGCGTGCTCCAGGGCGGGCAGGTCTACCTGGGCTGGTACCGGGCGGTACTGGGGTGTGGGACTCATCGGTTCCTCCGGCGGACACCTGGGTGCGTTCTCCGACCGGAGGGACGAGAGCACGGGCTCCCGCGGTACCACCCTCCTTGACGGCGCTTCGCGCACCGTCCCCTCATTGGGGTCGCGCTGCCGGTTCTAGTGGCCCCGGGGCGATCCGTGGGCTTTCTTCCGGCGGCTCCGGGGTGATCTTCACGTCATGCACGCCCCCGGGCTCGCACCGTCCCCGGGTCGCTGCTGGCTGCGTACGACGCTACTCGTCCCATCAATGCCTTTCGCTGCGCCCAGTGTAAAGGGCCGTGCCGACGGGGGCCGACCGGTTTACGGGCCGCCGGCTCGGGCCGGTCGGACGGGGCGGTTGCGGCACGTCCAGCCGGCCGGCGGGTGACCCGAATGGCAAAGTCGGCAGACCGGCTCATTCCGGGCGGATTACCGCGGCCGCGGCGGGGCACAACCGAGGCAGACCGGACGTACGGTCCCGGCGGCGGGGGTGGCCGGGCGGTGCGTCCCGTTGCCGCGCGTCGCGCGGCGATTTATCGTTCCCGTCACGATTCGTGCACAAGATCACATATGTGAAGGGGTCGCGGCCATGGTGGCGAAGAAGACCGCCGCGGAGAAGGGCACGACGTCCGCCGGGCCCGCTGACGAGGACGTCGCGCAGCAGTCCACCCACGAGGAGGCGGCCGGGCACCCGGCGGCCCCGAAGAAGGCCGCGCCGAAGAACGCGGCGGCGCGGAAGGCGCCGGCCAAGAAGGTGCCGGCGAAGAAGGCGGCTGCCGCCGGGGACGCGGCCAAGAAGGCGGCTCCGAGGAAGACGGCCGCCAAGAAGGCGGCGAAGAAGGCGACCGCCCCGAAGGCGGCCGGGGCGGCGCCGACGGCGGCCGCGTCGGAAGCGGAGAAGACGGGAGCCAAGACGGTGGTGGCGAAGAAGACGGCGGCCGCGTCCGCCCCGCACGGCACGGGCTCCGCGGTGCGGCCGGCCAGCCCGGCCACGACTCCCCAGGAACTCGCGGTGCGTCCCGGTGAGGACCCCTGGACGCCGCAGGAGGTCGCCGAGGCGCGGTCCGACCTGATGGCGGAGGTGGGCCGGCTGCGGGCCGAGATCGTGTCCGCCGAGGACGCCATCGCCGGCCTGATGCGGGACTCGGGGGACGGCGCGGGCGACGACGAGGCGGACACCGGGACCAAGAACATCACCCGCGAACACGAGCTGGCGCTGGCCTCCAACGCCCGGGAGATGCTGCACCAGACCGAGCGCGCCCTCGGCCGGCTGGACGCCGGTACGTACGGCCTGTGCGAGAACTGCGGCCGGCCGATCGGCAAGGCGCGGATGCAGGCGTTCCCGAGGGCGACCCTCTGCGTGGAGTGCAAGCAGAAGCAGGAGCGGCGCTGAGCCGATCGCCGGTGCCGCGGCGGCGCGTTGCGGGGCGGTACCCGTCCGGCCCGCCGCCGCGGGCACGTGCCGTACTCTCGTGGTCAGCCGGGCCGGGGCCCGGCGGATGAGTCGACGGGCTGAGGGACGCACACGTGGCAGAGGCGGAACGCATCACCGGTACGCCGGAATCCGAGCCGGGTTCCGGGGCGGATCACGCGGCGGGATCCGAAGGGGGAGGGACTGCGGAGGGTGCGCGGCCCACCGGGCGCGGCAAGCGGCGGATCACCGCCCTGCTGCTGGTGGCCGCGATCGTCTACCTGCTCGATCTGGGCAGCAAGCTCGCGGTGGTCGCCAAGCTGGAGCACCACGCTCCGGTCGAGGTGATCGGGACGCTGTTGCAGTTCAGCGTGATCCGCAACCGCGGCGCCGCGTTCGGGTTCGGCGAGGCGCTGACCGTCCTCCTGACCGTGATCGCCGCGGTGGTGATCGTGGTGATCGCCCGGATCGCCCGCAAGCTCTACAGCCTGCCGTGGGCGATCGCGCTGGGGCTGCTGCTGGGCGGTGCGTTCGGCAACCTCACCGACCGGATCTTCCGTTCGCCGGGCGTCTTCCGGGGCGCGGTGGTGGACTTCATCGCCCCCGCGCACTTCGCGGTCTTCAACCTCGCGGACTCCGCGATCGTCTGCGGCGGCGTGCTGATCGTGCTGCTGTCCTTCCGGGGCCTGGACCCCGACGGCACGGTCCACAAGGACTGACGGCCCGGCCCCGGAGCACGTAGGTCCCGGGGGCCGGAGCCCTCCGCCGGGCGGGGCAGTGCCGCGGGACTGCCATACTCGTGGGGTGAGCACGCTTCCCGAGATCCGCACCCTGCCCGTACCGGATGGCCTGGAGGGCGAGCGCGTGGACGCCGCGCTGGCCCGCATGTTCGGCTTCTCCCGGACGAAGGCGGCCGAGCTCGCCTCGGCCGGCAAGGTCCGGGTCGACGGCTCCGAGGTGATGAAGTCCGAGCGGGTGCACGGGGGTGCCTGGCTGGAGGTCGAGATGCCGGCGGCCGCCGCGCCGGTGGAGATCGTCGCGGAGCCGGTCGAGGGCATGGAGATCGTGCACGACGACGAGGACGTCGTGGTGATCAGCAAGCCCGTGGGCGTCGCCGCGCACCCCAGCCCCGGTTGGACCGGCACCACGGTCATCGGTGGCCTGGCCGCGGCCGGCTACCGGATCTCCACGTCCGGGGCGGCCGAGCGGCAGGGCATCGTGCACCGCCTCGACGTCGGCACCTCCGGGCTGATGGTGGTCGCCAAGTCGGAGCGGGCCTACACCTCGCTGAAGCGCCAGTTCAAGGAGCGGGTGCCGGACAAGCGGTACCACGCGCTGGTGCAGGGGCACCCGGACCCGATGAGCGGCACCATCGACGCCCCCATCGGGCGGCATCCGAACCACGACTACAAGTGGGCGGTCACCGCCGACGGCAAGGCGTCGGTCACCCATTACGACCTGATCGAGGCGTTCCGGGCGGCCAGTCTGCTGGACATCAAGCTGGAGACGGGGCGCACGCACCAGATCCGGGTCCACATGTCCGCGCACCGGCACCCCTGCGTCGGCGACCTGACCTACGGCGCGGACCCGACGCTCGCCAAGCGGCTGGGCATCGCCCGGCAGTGGCTGCACGCGGTCCGGCTGGGGTTCGAGCACCCCTCGGACGGGCGCTGGGTCGAGTTCGAGAGCGCTTATCCGGCGGACCTCCAGCACGCGCTGGACACCGTGCGCGACGAGAGCCACTGACGTCGTCGGGGCGAACGGCTCGGGGCGGTCGGCGAACAAGCGCGGAACAACTCGTTCCGTGAAAGTGGGCATCTGATCACTTCATGGCAGGCTTGGGGCGGAAAGTGATCGAAATCGACCGTCCCGGAGCGTAGTCACCGTGGATCAGTTGGCCCTGCTGTTCGTCCTGCTCCTCGGAGCGGTGGTGATGGTTCCGCTCGGCGATCGGCTGGGCCTGCCCTCGCCCGTGCTGATGACGCTCGCCGGGGCGGTGCTGGCGTTGCTGCCGTTCGTGCCCAACGTCCAGGTGCCGCCCGAGTACATCCTGCCGATCGTGCTGCCACCGCTGCTGTACGCGGCGGTCCAGCGCACCTCCTGGCGGCAGTTCACCGCCAACCTCCGGCCGATCTTCCTGCTCGCCGTGCTGCTGGTGTTCGCCACCACCGCGGCGGTCGCGGCGGTCGCGCAGGCGGTGGTGCCCGGGATGCCGGTGGCCGCCGCGGTGGTGCTGGGCGCGCTGGTCGCCCCGCCCGACCCGGTGGCGGCCACCGCGGTGGCCGGCAAGCTCGGCCTGCCCCGCCGCATGGTCTCCATCCTGGAGGGCGAGGGGCTCTTCAACGACGTCACCGCGATCGTGCTGTACCACGTCGCGCTGGCCGCGGTGATCAGCGGCAGCTTCTCGGTGCCCGGCGCGGTGGGGTCGCTGGTGCTCTCCGCCGTCGTCGCCATAGCGGTCGGTCTGGTGCTCGGCTGGGTCGCGAACCAGCTGATGGGGCGGTTGGGCGACCCGACGTTGCAGATCGGCCTGACGCTGCTGGTGCCGTTCGTGTCCTACGTGCTGGCCGAGGAGTTCAAGGGCTCCGGCGTGCTCGCGGTGCTGACCTGCGGGCTGTTCCTCGCGGAGTACGCGGTCGACGCGGACGACGTGCTGGGGCGGCTGGCCGGCTACACCTTCTGGGAGGTGGTCGACACCCTCGTCACCGGGGTCGCGTTCGGACTGATCGGCCTGGAGCTGCACAACATCATCGGCGCCGCGTCCGGCCGCTGGGCCGAGATGCTCGGCGCCGGCGCCGCGGTGGTCGGAGTGGTCGTCGCGGTGCGCCTGGTGTGGCTGCTGCCCGCCGCCTGGCTCGCCAAGCGGATGCACAAGCGCCGGGACATCGACGAGGACATCCCGATGAGTTGGCGCGAGACCGTCATCATGTGGTGGTCGGGGATGCGCGGGGTGGCCTCGGTGGCGCTGGCGCTGGCCATCCCCTTCGGGGTGGACGGCGGGCCCTTCCCGGCCCGCGACGAGATCCTCTTCATCGCCTTCGCGGTGGTGCTCGCCACCCTGATCATCCAGGGGCTGACGCTGCCCTGGCTGGTGCGCAAGCTGCGGGTGCGGGCCGACACCGACGCCGCGGACGCGCTGGAGCGCGAGCTGGCGCTCCGGGTGATCAAGGCGTCCAAGCGGCGGCTGAAGGAGGTCCTGGAGGTCGAGGAGGTCTCCGACGAGGTCGCCGACCAACTGGCCCGCCGGGCGTACGACATCGGGGCCCGGATCGCGCCGGACATCGTCGACGACGAGCGGCGCGAGCTGTTCGACCAGCGCATCTCCCGGGTGAAGAAGGTGCAGCGGATTCAGAACGAGATGCTCTCGGCCGCCCGGCACGAGGTGCTGGCGGCGCGCAGCGAGCCGGGCGCCGACCCGGAGATCGTCGACCGGGTGCTGCGCCACCTGGACGTGCGGAGCCTGCGGGCCACCCCGTAGGCCCGGGGGCGGGCCTACGGGGCGGCGGCCGGTCAGCGCTCCCCGGGGTCCGCGCCGCCCCTGGGGTCCGCGCCGCCGGTGGGATCCACCGGGCCGGGCGGGGGCACGCGCAGCGTCTCGTGGGGCACCGGGGCCGCCGCGGTGGCGATCCGCGGCAGCGCGTAGGCGTGCTCGGTCCGCAACCACTCGATCATGCGCTCGCGCACCTGGCAGCGCACCGCCCACACGGCGTCCGCGTCCCGGGCGGTGGCCAGCGCGCGCACCACGATGGTGGACGGGGTGGTGTCGGTGACCACCAGGCTCCAGGACCGGCCGTCCCAGTCCGGGGACTCCTGGAGCAGTTCGTGCAGGTGCTGGCGCATCTTCTCCACCGGCGCGGAGTGGTCCAGGTGGAAGAAGACCGCGCCGGTCATCTGGGCGCCGCCGCGCGACCAGTTCTCGAACGGCTTGCTGGTGAAGTACGACACCGGCATCGTGATCCGGCGCTCGTCCCAGGTCCGCACGCTCAGGAACGTCAGCGTGATCTCCTCGACCGTGCCCCACTGGCCGTCCACGACCACGGTGTCGCCGATGCGCACCATGTCGCCGAACGCGATCTGCAGCCCGGCGAAGAGGTTGCCCAGGGTGGACTGGGCGGCGATGCCGGCGACGATGCCCAGCAGTCCGGCCGACGCCAGGACGGACGTGCCGACCGCCCGCATCTGCGGGAACGTCAGCAGCATCGAGGCCGCCGCGACCACGATCACCACCGCGGTGACCACCCGCTGGATCAGCGTCACCTGCGTCCGCACCCGGCGCACCCGCGCCGCGTCCCGGGCACCGGCCGCGTAGCGCGCGTACGACGACTCCACGATCGCCGCCGCGGCCCGCACCAGCAGCCAGGCGGTGGCCGCTATCAGCACCAGGGTCAGGGCCTGGCCTATGCCCGCCGCGTGGTGCACCACGACGGGGATCTCGGTCTGGAGGTAGGACCCGAGCAACAGGGCCGCGGCGAGCATCAGTTGGAGCGGTATCCGACAGCGCCGCAGCAGTCCCCACAGGGGGGTCTCCGGGTGGCGGGTGTCGATCCGTTGCAGGGTCCGGTCGATCAACCAGACCACGACGAGGGTGACCACGAGCGAGCCGCCGATGACGACGATCGGGCGCAGCACGGCCTCCAGGGACACGTGACTCCTCCTTGGTGCGGTGTGCTCCTGCCAGTCCCGACGACGGTAGCTGGCACGATGGGGGCAGAGCGATCCAACCCCAGGGAAGTGATGTCTGTGCCCGCCTCCGCCGAGCCCGCGACCAGCGGTTCCTCCACCATCGTGCTGTTCCATTCGGTGTGCGGGCTGCGCCCCGCCGTGCACGCCGACGCGGACCGGTTGCGGGCCGCCGGCCACGAGGTGATCGTGCCGGACCTGTTCGGCGGGCGGACCGCGGACTCGGTCGCCGACGGCATCGTGATCAAGGACGAGATCGGCAAGGAGGAGTTGCTCCGGCGCGCCGTCGCGGCGGCCGCACCGCACTCCGACCGCGGGCTGGTCTACGCCGGGTACTCCTTCGGCGGTGCCGTCGCGCAGAACCTCGCCCTCGGCGACGAGAAGGCCCGCGGGCTGCTGCTGATGCACGGCACCTCCGACATCGCCGACGGCGCCAGCGCCGACGACCTGCCGGTGCAACTGCACGTGGCCGACCCCGACCCGTTCGAGCCGCACGACTGGCTGAACGCCTGGTACCTGCGGATGCGCCGGGCCGGTGCCGACGTCGAGGTGTACCGCTACGCCGGCGCCGGCCACCTCTTCACCGACCCCGACCTGCCGGACCACGACGCGGAGGCCGCCGAGCGCGCCTGGAAGGTGGCGCTGGGCTTCCTGGCGGACCTGCCCGAGCGGGGCTGAGCGGCGGCCGGGCGGGCCCGGGCGGGCGGATTCCGGAGGGTTCGAGACTCCCGGAGCGCCCGCCCGGGCCCCGTCACCGGCGTTGCGGCGGCGGTCAGTTCCCCTTGGTCGGGTCCTTCTCGCCCTTGGCGATGCCCTCGCCGCCCTTGCCGGCGTCCCCGCCCTTGGCCGGGCCGAACTCCTTGTCGATCATCTTGCGGAAGTTGGCCCGCGCGAGCTCGTTGTACTGCGCCTGCGTCATCTGCTGCTGCGGGATCTCCGCCATCGCCAGCTTCTTGTCGCCGTGCATGAAGGTCGGGGTGCCGCGTACGCCCTTGCGGCCGAACAGCGCCGACATCTCCATCGCCCAGCGGTCGTAGGTGCCGTCCGTGACCTGCTTCTCGAACGCCTTGTTGCCCTTCAGCCCCGGCACGTCCGCGGCGACCTTCAGCAGCTCGGCGTCCTTGGCGTAGAGGTCCTCGCGCTCGTCGGGGTGGAACTTCGTCGAGTACAGCGCCGACTTGTACTTCAAGAACGCCTCGGGGCTGACGTTCAGCGCCGCGCCCAGCGCGCTCAGGGCGTTCTTGGAGCCCTCGCCGCCCTGCATGTCGTCGATGAACGCGTACATGGTGAAGCGGACCTTGAAGCGGCCGTCCTGGATGTCCTTGGCCAGCTCCTCGCCGGTGCTCTGCTCGAAGGCCGCGCAGGCCGGGCAGCGGACGTCCTCGAAGACCTCCAGGGTGTCCTTGGCGCCCTTGTCGCCGATCAGGATCTCGGTGCCGTTCTTGCCCTGGGTGTGCGCCGGGGTGACCAGCTTGGCCTCCTTGGCGGCCTCCCAGCCGGTCGGCTCGTTGGCCTTCAGCACGGCGAAGCCGATGCCGCCGGCGATCACCAGGACGCCGACGACCGAGGCCGCCACGACGAGTTGCCGGCGCAGCCGCTCCTTCTTCTTCTCCTTGTCCCGCTGGGCGCGGATCCGCTCGCGGGCGGCCTGCTTGTTCTCCTGGGTGTTCCGGTTGCTCATGGGGGGTGTCCGATCCTTCGGTGCTGCGCTGGTTGACGTGCGGAACGGGTGTCAGACGGCGGCCGAGAACGGGGGACCGCGGCGGCGTACGCAGTGCGCGAGGAAGGGGAGCGGGCGGGCCGGCGCCGGCGGGCGCGGCGGCGGGCGACGGGCGCGGGGCGCCACGGCGGCGCGAGCCACCGCGGCCGCGGTCCGCAGCGGCCGGCCGGCACCGGCCCCGGCCGCCCGCAGCAGGGCCCCGAGCGCCGCCTGCCCGCGGTGCAGCCAGCCGGCCGCGAGCAGGCCGACGGTCAGGTGTGCGGCGAGCAGCAGCCAGCCGGCGGCCGGCTGGACCGCGGGCAGGCCGTGCGGGAGGGCGGCGGGTGCCGCCGGGCCGGCGCCGCCCCGGCACAGCAGGTCCACCCCGACGGTGTGCAGCGGGCCGGCGAGCGGGCCGCCGGCCGGGCCGTAGCACGCCTGCTGCCCTGTGGTGAAGACGGTGTCGGCGGCGAGCTCCAGGGGGACCAGCAGGGCGGCGGTCCGGCCGTAGCCGCGCTCCCGGCCGGCGTGCGCGTAGGCCGCGGTGAAGACCGCGGCGCAGACCGCGGCGAGCGTCGCCGGCGGCAGCGGGGCGTGCGAGAGCAGGACGTGCGAGGCGGCGGACAGGGTGACGCACAGTGCGGTGAACAGCGCCGCCCGGACCGCCCTCAGCCGCTCCCCGGGCGGGGCCCCGGTCCGGGCCGCCGGGCGGACTCCCCTCCCCTGCATGGCCGGGAGTCTGCCATGGGCACGACCAGAATCCGGGTCAAGATTTGGCATCGGCCGGCGTGCGCGGAGCACGCCGGCCGATGCCGGTGCCGGGGGCGGGCCCGGCCGTCAGGACCCTGGGGTCACTTCTTGAGGTTCTTCTCCACCTGGGCGCTGAAGTCCGCGGCCGAGGACGGCGCGACCGGGCCCTGCGCGGTCTCGGTGCCCAGGACCTTGCCGTTCAGCTTGATGGTCGGGGTGCTGCGGACGTCCTTGTGCGAGTCGAACTCCTTGGACATCGCCATCGCCCAGGCGTTGTACGTGCCGTCCTTGACCGCCTTCTGGAAGGCGGCGTTGCCCTTGAGCGCCGGGACGGTGTCGGCGACCTTGATCAGGTAGCTGTCGTCGGCGAACTTGTCCGGGCCGGTCTCGTCCGGGTGGAACTCCTTGGAGTACAGCGCGTACTTGTACTTCAAGAAGGCGTCCGGGGAGACGTTCAGCGCGGCGCCCAGGGCGCTCAGCGCGTTCTTGGAGCCGGTGCCCTGGAGGTTGTTGTCCAGGAACGTGCCGAGGTGGTACGTCGCCTTGTACGTGCCGTCGCTGATGTCCTTCTCCACCGTCGCGCCGACGTTCTGCTCGAAGGCGGCGCAGCCGGGGCAGCGGGGGTCCTCGAAGAGTTCGAGGGAGTTCTTGGCGTCGGACTTGCCGACGACGACGGTGGTGCCGTTGGGGCCGCTGGTGTTGGCGGGCGGAACCGGCTTCGCCTTGGCGGCCTTGGCCCAGACGTCGGCGCCCGAGCCGCCGCTGCCGCTGCCGCCGGAGTTGGCGACCGCCAGGCCGATGCCACCGGCCACCGCCAGCACCGCGACCACCGAGCCGGCGACGATCAACTGCCGGCGGGTGCGCTCCTTCTTGGCCTGCCGCTCGCGCTCGGCGCGCAGCCGCTCGCGGGCTGCCTGCTTGTTGGCCTGGCTGTTGCGGTTGCTCATGACTGTTCTGCTCCGTGGGTTTCGTGGTCCGTGGGACGGGGTGCGTGCCGTGAAGCGGCGTACCCGCGAGGACGGGCGTACGCCGGCCGCCGGGCCGAAGGGGCCGTCAGGCGGCGAGCGCGCACGGCGGACCGCGGCGCACCACGGAGTGCACGAGCAGGGGGGCGGAGCGGGCGGGCGGCCCGGTCCGCACGGGGGCGGGCACCGGGCGGCGCGGTGCGGCGGCGCGCCCCAGGACCGCCGCCGCGATCAGCAACGGACGGAACGCGAAGCCGGCCACCGCGCCCAGCAGCCGCACCACCGCGGCCTCGCCGCGGCGCAGCCAGCCGGCGGCCAGCAGACCGACCCCGAGGTGCGCGGCGAGCAGCAGCAGCCAGACGGAGGCCGGGGCGCCGTCCTCGCGCACCAGCTCGGCCAACGGGCCGCCGACCGGACCGCCGCCGCACAGCAGCATCGTGCCCAGCGAGTGCACGGGCGCGGCCAGTGCCCCGTCCGGGCCGTAACAGGTGTGCTGGCCGAGGCTGAAGACCGCGTCGGCGGCGAGCTCCAGGGGGAGCAGCAGGCCGGCGATCCGCCAGTAGCCGCGCTCGCGGCCGGCCAGCGCGTAGGCGAGCACGAACACCGCGGCGCCGGTCGCCACGACGGTGACCGGCGGCAGCGGCATGCGGGAGAGCAGCACGTGGGACGCCGAGGACAGCGTCACGCACAGCGCCGCGAAGAGCGCTGCGCGCAGTGCCCGCAGGTGTGCCGCCGAGATGTCCATCGCCAGCGAGTGTGCCACGGGACGCGCTAAAGCGGCACTAAGGGGCAGCGCGGGGAACGGGGGAGAAGGGGCCCGGGACCCGCGCTACCGGCCCGGGAACCGGTCCTCCCTCAGGAGCTCCACGAAGATCCGGTGGTCCGCGTGGACGCGGGACGCGGCGGCGTGCGCGGCGTCCGCGAGCAGCGGGCCGAAGCCGTCCTCGTCGGCGGCGATCGCCGCGTCGACGGCCCGCTCGGGGCGGAACGGCACCAGCGGGTGCCGCTCCTTGCCGTCCCCGGCGGCGTGCGCCGCGGCGGTTACGCGGCCCAGCCCGGCGACCGCGGCGGCGAACTCCGCCGGGTCGTCCAGCGCCGACCAGTCCAGCCCGACCGCGTACGGCGACTCCTCGCCGACCAGGAGGCCGGTGTCGGCCAGCGCGGTCCAGCCGAGCCAGGGATCGGCGTGCGCCTGGAGGGCGCGCCGGGCCAGCACCGCCCGGTGCCCCTCGTGCCGCACGTGCGCGGCGACCTCCGGGACCGGCCGGTGCCGGGCGAGGGCCGGGGGCGGCACCGGCCGCACGGTGAGCACCACGTCGCTCTCCAGGACGTCGCTGGCGCCCTCCAGCAGCAGGTCGTACGCGATCGCGTCGGCCGGGCCGGGGCCGCGCCGGCCCACCACGTCCTTGACCCGGTACGCCTCGGGGCGGCTCGGACCGGTCTCCGCCAGCGTCTCCAGATAGCCGTCGAACGCCGCCAGGACCGTGTAGCGGGCCGCGGCGTCCAGCTCGACGGTGCCGCTGCCGACGGCGAACCGCCGCTCGCCGGCACACAGCTCGGTCAGCGGCGCCAGCAGCCCGGCCCGGGTCCGGGCGCGGGCCGTCCGCAGCGCGGCGAGCAACGGGCCGTCGGCGGTGTCCAGGGTGGCCGGCGGCACCGCGTCCGCACCAGCGGCCAGGGCGCGCACGTGCTCCCGGTAGGCACCGGCGAAGGACCGCACCAACTCGGTGATCGCGGCGTCGCCCAGCCCCCGGGCGTGGCCGAGCAGCGCCACCGAGGTCGCGCACCGCAGCAGGTCCCACGTGAACGGGCCGACGTACGCCTCACCGGAACCGGTGACGCCGAACACCAGCCGGCCGGTGGCGTCCAGGTACGTGCCGAAGCTGCCGGCGTGCAGGTCGCCGTGGATCCAGATCCGGCCGGTCCGCTCGTCCAGGTACGGTGCGCCGGGCGCGCCCGCGCCGGCCGCCGCCAGGTCGCGGTGGAACAGCGCCGCGGCGCCCCGGAAAAACGCGGCGGGGGAGGCGGCCATCCGGCGCAGGGCCGGCCCGGACGCGCTGTCGAGGGCGGCGAGGATCTGCCCGTCGCGCCGCGCGGCGTCCTGGCCGGGCCGCGCGGCGTCGCGCGCGGGGGCATGGGGGATCGGCATCGCTGGCTGCCTCCTGGGGGCCGGGAAAGCGGTTTCGGAGATCAGCCGGACAACGGGCGGGACGGCCCGTGAGTGCCCGACCGCCGCACGCCGGGTCCGCGGGCCGGGCGCCCCCGACGGGACCGCGGCTGTCACTCCCGGGACGTAGACTTCGACACCGTCCCCACCCATCCCTCCCGACCGTTCCCGCCCGTTCCGACAGGCATCCCCCGCCCGTTCCGACGGGCCCCTCCCGTCCGTCCCGTCCGTCCCGACCGGCGCTTCCCGCCCGTCCCGACGGGCCCGCCCGATCAGTCCTGACAACTGCCGCTACCGGAGGTTCAGCGCCGTGGCCCCCTCGTCCAGGCCCCCCTTCACGCACCTGCACGTCCACACCCAGTACTCGCTGCTGGACGGAGCCGCGCGGCTGTCCGACATGTTCAAGGCGTGCAAGGAGATGGGCATGACGCACATCGCCATGTCCGACCACGGCAACCTCCACGGCGCCTACGACTTCTTCCACTCCGCGCAGAAGGCCGGGGTCACGCCGATCATCGGGATCGAGGCGTACGTCGCACCGGAGTCGCGGCGCAACAAGCGCAAGATCCAGTGGGGCCAGCCGCACCAGAAGCGCGACGACGTCTCCGGTTCGGGTGGTTACACCCACAAGACGATCTGGGCGGCCGACCGGACCGGCCTGCACAACCTCTTCCGGCTCTCCTCGGACGCGTACAAGGAGGGCTGGCTCCAGAAGTGGCCGCGGATGGACAAGGAGACCCTCTCGCAGTGGTCGCAGGGGCTGATCGCGTCCACCGGCTGCCCCTCGGGCGAGCTCCAGACCCGGCTGCGCCTGGGCCAGTTCGACGAGGCGCTGAAGGCGGCCTCCGAGTACCAGGACATCTTCGGCCGGGACCGGTACTTCCTGGAGCTGATGGACCACGGCATCGAGATCGAGCGCCGGGTCCGCGACGGCCTGCTGGAGATCGGCAAGAAGCTCGGCATCCCCCCGCTGGTCACCAACGACTCGCACTACACCTACGCCCACGAGGCGACCGCGCACGACGCGCTGCTGTGCATCCAGACCGGCAAGAACCTCTCCGACCCCGACCGCTTCAAGTTCGACGGCACCGGCTACTACCTCAAGTCCACGGACGAGATGTACGCCATCGACTCCTCGGACGCCTGGCAGGAGGGCTGCCGCAACACCCTCCTGGTCGCCGAACAGGTCGACACCACCGGCATGTTCGAAAAGCGCGACCTGATGCCGAAGTTCGACATCCCGGACGGCTACACCGAGATCACCTGGTTCCAGAACGAGGTCCGGCGCGGCATGGAGCGCCGGTACCCGGGCGGCGTCCCCGAGGACCGCCAGAAGCAGGCCGAGTACGAGATGGACGTCATCCTCCAGATGGGGTTCCCGGGCTACTTCCTCGTGGTCGCCGACTTCATCATGTGGGCGAAGAACAACGGCATCGCGGTCGGCCCCGGCCGTGGCTCCGCGGCCGGTTCGATCGTCGCCTACGCCATGGGCATCACCGACCTCGACCCGATCGAGCACGGCCTGATCTTCGAGCGGTTCCTCAACCCCGAGCGCGTCTCCATGCCCGACGTCGACATCGACTTCGACGAGCGCAGGCGCGTCGAAGTGATCAGGTACGTCACCGAGAAGTACGGCGCCGACAAGGTCGCCATGATCGGCACCTACGGCAAGATCAAGGCCAAGAACGCCATCAAGGACTCCGCCCGGGTCCTCGGCTACCCGTACGCCATGGGCGACCGCCTCACCAAGGCGATGCCCGCCGACGTCCTCGGCAAGGGCATCGACCTCGACGGCATCACCAACCCCACGCACCCGCGCTACAACGAAGCCGGCGAGATCCGGGGGATGTACGAGAACGAGCCGGACGTCAAGAAGGTCATCGACACCGCCAAGGGCGTCGAGGGCCTGGTCCGGCAGATGGGCGTGCACGCGGCCGGCGTGATCATGTCCAGCGAGCCCATCATCGACCACGCCCCGGTCTGGGTGCGGCACACCGACGGCGTCACCATCACGCAGTGGGACTACCCGCAGTGCGAGTCGCTCGGCCTGTTGAAGATGGACTTCCTGGGCCTGCGCAACCTCACCATCATGGACGACGCCCTCAAGATGGTGAAGGCCAACAAGGGCATCGACCTGGAGCTGCTCTCCGTCCCGCTCGACGACCCCAAGACCTTCGAACTCCTCTGCCGCGGCGACACCCTGGGCGTCTTCCAGTTCGACGGCGGCCCGATGCGTTCGCTGCTGCGCCAGATGCAGCCCGACAACTTCGAGGACATTTCCGCCGTCTCGGCCCTGTACCGGCCGGGCCCGATGGGCATGAACTCGCACATCAACTACGCCGAGCGCAAGAACGGCCGCCAGGAGATCACCCCGATCCACCCGGAGCTGGAGGAGCCGCTCAAGGAGACCCTGGGTCTGACCTACGGCCTGATCGTCTACCAGGAGCAGGTGCAGAAGGCCGCCCAGATCATCGCCGGCTACTCGCTCGGCGAGGCCGACATCCTGCGCCGCGTGATGGGCAAGAAGAAGCCCGAGGAACTCGCCAAGAACTTCACGATCTTCCAGGCCGGCGCCAAGAAGAACGGCTACTCCGACGAAGCCATCCAGGCGCTGTGGGACGTCCTGGTCCCGTTCGCCGGCTACGCCTTCAACAAGGCGCACTCCTCCGCGTACGGCCTGGTCACCTACTGGACCGCCTACCTCAAGGCCAACTACCCGGCCGAGTACATGTCCGCGCTGCTGACGTCCGTGCGCGACGACAAGGACAAGTCCGCGGTCTATCTGAACGAGTGCCGGCGGATGGGCATCAAGGTGCTCCCGCCGAACGTCAACGAGTCCGAGGCGAACTTCGCCGCCCAGGGCGACGACGTCATCCTCTTCGGCCTCACCGCCGTCCGGAACGTCGGCCAGAACGTCGTCGACTCGATCATCCGCTGCCGCAAGGCCAAGGGGAAGTACTCCTCCTTCCCCGACTACCTCGACAAGGTCGACGCGGTGGTCTGCAACAAGCGGACCACCGAATCGCTGATCAAGGCCGGCGCCTTCGACGAGATGGGGCACACCCGCAAGGGCCTGACCGCGCACTACGAGCCGATGATCGACAACGTCGTGCAGGTCAAGCGCAAGGAGGCCGAGGGCCAGTTCGACCTCTTCGGCGGGATGGGCGACTCCGCCGACGGCGCTGCCGACGGTCCCGGCTTCGGGCTGGACGTGGTGTTCTCCGAGGACGAGTGGGACAAGACCTATCTGCTCGCCCAGGAGCGCGAGATGCTCGGTCTCTACGTCTCCGACCACCCGCTCTTCGGGCTGGAGCACGTGCTGAGCGACAAGGCGGACGCCGCCATCGCCCAGCTGACCGGCGGCGACTACGCGGACGGCTCGATCGTCACCATCGGCGGCATCATCTCCGGCCTCCAGCGCAAGATGACCAAGCAGGGCAACGCCTGGGCGATCGCGACCGTCGAGGACCTCGCGGGCTCCATCGACTGCATGTTCTTCCCGGCGACCTACCAGTTGGTGTCCACCCAACTCGTCGAGGACGCCGTGGTGTTCGTCAAGGGCCGGCTCGACAAGCGCGAGGACGTGCCGCGGCTGGTCGCCATGGAGATGATGGTCCCCGACCTCTCGGAGGCGGGCGCCAACGCCCCGGTGACGATCACCATCCCGGCCCTCAAGGTCACCCCGCCGATGGTCGAGAAGCTCGGCGAGGTGCTCAGCAGCCACCGCGGCTCGACCGAGGTCCGCATCCGGCTCCAGGGCGTGCGCAAGACCACGGTGCTGCGCCTGGACCGCCACCGGGTCACCGCCGACCCGTCGTTGTTCGGCGATCTGAAGGTGCTGCTCGGCCCGTCCTGCCTGGCCGGCTGAGCCACCGGCCGGGGCGGTGTGCGCCCCGGCCCGTCATGCCACGAGGGGCGCGCCCGCACGATGCGGGCGCGCCCCTCAAGTCATCGGTGGAGCACGTCAGTTGGGGGACGCCGTCGGGCGGCCCCGCCGAGGCGTCAGTTGTGGCCGAAGCGGCGCTGGTGCTTGCGCGCGACGTCCGCCGGGCTGCCCGGGGCCTGCGAGTGGGAGATCGCGTCGAGGGTCGCCTTCTCGGACTGCTGCTGGCCGCGCTCGGACTCGTTGGCCTTGGGCTGCTTTCGGTCCTTCTTGTTCTTGGCCATGATCGTGCCTCCTGAGGGGGTCTTCGGCTCGGCCGACATCAGCCTTACACGCCGGGCACATCGCTGCATTTCGGGCAATTACCGTAGGTGATAACGCCAGTTACGCGCCGTGTGGCCGACCGAAACCGCATCCGCCACGCCGAAGATCGAGTTCGTACAGATAACCCCCGTTCGGTCGGGCAGACTCGAAGGAAGCCGAAGAGCACTCGTGCCACGGGCCGAGCCGGGGGGCGACCGGACTTCAGCACCTCAGGGAAGAGGGTGGAACGTGGACCGCTGCGTCGTCCTGGTGGACGCCGGGTATCTGCTCGGTGCCGCCGCGAGCCTGCTCGCCGGAGAACCCGCCCGTTCCCGGATCACCGTCGACCACACCGCCCTCATCCAAGGACTGCGCCAGCGCGCCGAGGCCGACACCGAACGACCGCTGTTGCGCATCTACTGGTTCGACGGCGCGCCCGACCGCGTCCCGCAGCCCGAGCACCGCCGACTGCGGGTCATGCCCCGGGTCACCGTCCGGCTGGGCGCCCTGACCCGCAGCGACGGCCGGTGGGCGCAGAAGGGCGTGGACGCCGCCATGCACGCCGAACTCACCGAACTCGCCCGCAACCGCGCCTGCTCCGACATCGTGCTGGTCACCGGCGACGGCGACCTGCTGCCCGGCCTGATGTCCGCGAAGGAGCACGGCGTCGCCGTCCACCTGTGGGCCGTGCAGGCCGCCGACGGCGACTACAACCAGTCCGAGGACCTGGTCGCCGAGGCCGACGAGCGGCGCGTGCTGGACCGCGCCTGGATCACCGGCGCGGTCCGCGCCAAGGAACTCGGCGGCCCGTGCGCCCCGCCGCCGGCCCCCCGCCCGGAGATCGCCGCGATCCTCTCCGCCCCGCTCCCGGAGACCGCGGTCGCCGCCGCGGCCGCCGCGGCCGGCACCGGACCGGACACCGACGGCCGCCCCCGCGCCAACGGCGCCGACCGCCAGGCCCCCACCGGCGAACGCGACGAACCGCCCGGCGAACCCGGCTCCGCCGCCGCCCGCGGCGTCCCCACCCCCAAGGACCTCGCCGGCCTGGGCCGCCCGCAGGTCACCCAGAGCCCCACCGTCAACGGCAGCCAGCCCGCCGCCACCCTGCGCTGGTCCTCCGACAAGGGCTGGATCGAGCGCGGCGGCCCGCTCGGCGAGCCCGCCGAGACCGCCTCGCTGCCCACCCTCGCCCTGCTGACCAGCGCCGAACAGCGCTGGGCCGACCGCGAGGAGGACATCACCGCGGTCAGCGGCGACCCCTTCGAGGTCGGCCAGGTCTTCGCCCGCCGCTGGACCGAGCGGCTCTCCGACACCACCCACCTCCAGCAGCTCTCGACGGAGTACCCCCGCATCCCGCACCGCATCGACGGCGAACTGCTCCGCTACGCCGCCCGCTTCGGCCTGCTCGCCCACAAGGACGACCAGATCGACGAGCACGACCGGTACGCCATCCGGGCCGGCTTCTGGCGCGAGGTCGATCTGCGCACCGCCGCCGAACACTCCCCGACCGGGGACTGACCGGCGTGCGGGCAGCTGTGCCCGGGCTGTGCGCGCCCGGCCGCGCGCAGCCCCCGGGACCGGCGGCCGCCCGGGGCCGCGTACCCTCGTAGCTCGTGAAGACGGGCGCAAAACAGGTGGCGCAGGGCACGCCGGTGTGTGTGGTGCAGGACCTGGTCAAGACCTATCCCGCGCTGCGCGGGCGGCGCGGAGCGGACCGGGCGCCGGCGGTACGCGCCAGCGACGGCATCAGCCTCGACGTCCGGCGCGGCGAGATCTTCGGGCTGCTCGGGCCCAACGGCGCCGGCAAGTCCACCCTGGTCCGCCAGCTGACCGGACTGCTGCGACCGGACTCCGGCCGCATCGAGGTCCTCGGCCACGACCTGGTGCGGCACCCCGAGCGGGCCGCCCGGCTGCTGGCCTACCTCGGCCAGGAGTCGACCGCGCTGGACGAGCTGACCGTCTCCCTCGCCGTGGAGACCACCGGCCGGCTGCGCGGCCTGGACACCCGGTCCGCCCGCGCCGAGCGCGACGCGGTCCTCGACGAACTCGACCTGGGCCCGCTCGCCGGGCGGGCGCTGAAGAAGCTCTCCGGCGGCCAGCGACGACTGGCCTGCTTCGCCACCGCGCTGATCGGCGAACGCCCGCTGCTGGTGCTGGACGAGCCGACCACCGGCATGGACCCGGTCGCCCGGCGCGCCGTGTGGGCCGCCGTGGACCGCCGCCGCGCCGAGCGGGGCGCCACCGTCGTCCTGGTCACCCACAACGTCCTGGAGGCCGAGAGCGTGCTCGACCGGGTCGCGGTGATCGACCGCGGACGGGTGATCGCCTGCGACACGCCCGGCCGGCTGAAGGAACTGGTGGGGGAGGAGGTCCGGCTGGAACTGGTCTGGCGGGACCGGCCACCGCTCGACGTCCCCGAGGTCGCCGCGCTCGCCGCCGACGCCCGCACCGCCGGCCGCCGCTGGACCCTGCGCCTGCCCGCGGACCGGGCCCGCTCGGCGGTCACCGCGGTCACCGCCGGCCCTGCCTTCGCGGCCCTGGACGACTTCACGCTGGCCACGCCGAGCCTGGAGGACGTCTACGTCTCCCTCGGCGGGCGCGCGGAGGGGCTGGTGAAGGCGTGACCGGGCACGGCGTGCGGGTGCCGCCGGCCGGAAGGGCCGGGGGCATCGGCGAGGGCCTGCGGCCGCTCGCCCGTACAACGGACCGACGGCCTGTCGAAGAAAGCTGGGTGACGGCGTGAGTGTGGTGTCCGCGCGGGCGGCGACCGGTTCCGGAACGCCCGCCGAGGAGGGCGCGGCGGACGGCGGCGACGGGGCCGCGCCGCTGGCGCCCCGCGCCCGTCTGCTGCCCGCGCTCGGCGCCGTCTACCGCGCCCAGCTCTCCCGGGCCCGGGTGGCCCGGATACCGCTGCTGTTCGTCGCCACCTTCCAGTCCGTCGGGATCATGGTCCTGCTGCGCGGGGTGGTCAGCGGTGGCGACCCGGCGTGGTCGGTGGTCTCCGGCTCCGCGGTGCTGGTCGTCGCCTTCGTCGCGCTGAACCTGCTCGCGCAGTACTTCGGCCAGCTGCGGGCCGGCGGCGGTCTCGACCACTACGCGACGCTGCCGGTGCCGCCGGCCGCGGTGGTGCTCGGCGCGGCCGCCGCGTACGCCTCGTTCACGGTGCCGGGCGCGGTGGTCACCGCGGTCACCGGCTGTCTCCTCTTCCACCTGCCGATGGCCCACCTGTGGGTGCTGGTGGCCGTGGTCCCGCTGTCGGGAGCGGCGCTGTCCGGTCTCGGTGCGGCCCTCGGGCTGCTCGCCCCGCGCCAGGAACTGGCCACCCTCGGCGGCCAGTTGGGCATGTCCGCGGCGCTGCTGCTGGGCGTGCTGCCGGCCGCGGGGATGCCCGCGCCGGTCACCTGGGCCCGCGACCTGCTGCCCTCCACCTACGGGGTGGAGGCGTTGGCGCGGACCTTCGCCCCGCACCCCGACTGGCTGGCGGTCGCCGCCGACCTGGGCATCTGCGCGGCCGTCGGGGTGCTCTCCCTGGCCGTCGCGACCTGGGCGTACCGCCGGGCGGCGGTCCGGTGAGCGGGGCCGCCGACCCGCGCGGGCGTCCTGCTGCCGGCACCGCGGCGCCGGCCTGGCACGATGACGGGGTGACCGCACCACAGACGCCCTCCGAGAACCAACCGCCCGAAGAGCCGCACCAGCCGCAGGCCGCCCCCGTCGAGGCAACCGGCGCCACCGCCGAACCCGGCGGCGCCCCCGAGTTCGCCCGCGAGCTGCGGGAGGGCGTGCTGATCGCCCTTGCGGTCGCCGTGAGCGGGGTGGTGCTGGGCGTGCTGTGGGCCTGGCTGGCCCCGCGCGTCCCGCTGATCGCGGACACCCGCAACGTCTACCTGAAGAACACCGAGGGCGAGGAGGCGATCGGCGCCGACGGCACCTTCGCCCTCCTGGCGTTCGGCTTCGGCGTGGTCACCGCGGCGGTGGTCTTCCTCGTCCGGCGGCGCGGCGGCATCCCGCTGGTGGTCTCGCTGGCCGTGGGCGGGCTGCTGGGCGCCGTGCTGGCCTGGGTGACGGGCATGTGGCTGGGCCCCACGCCGGACGTGGTCGCGCACGCCAAGCAGGTCGGTGCCGGGGTCGTCTTCGACGGCCCGCTGCGGCTCCAGGCCAAGGGCGCCCTACTCGCCTGGCCGATCGCCGCGATGCTCACCCAGATCGTGCTGACCGGGCTGTTCGGGCCGCGCGATCCGGAACTGGACGGGCCGGTGGTGCCGGACTGGTCCGGACACCACCAGCCGCCGGTCGGCTGACCGCCGCGCCGGCCGTCCGCTCAGGACGGCCGGCGACCGTGGTTGGCCCGGCCCTTGCGCACGCGCCACTTCCGCTTGCGGGTCCTCTTCGACATGGACGCACCTCCCCTCCGGAGGTAACCGGGCAGGAGGTGCGTGCGGTAGCCGCGGTGCGGTGCGGGCGGGGGCAACCGGGGGCGCGTGGCGGCGCCGGTCGGGGTCAGCCCCGCGCGATCGGCGCGAACCGCGCGCCGGTCAGCGCGGCCAGGTCGGCGGGGGCGAGCTCGACCTCCAGACCGCGCCGGCCCGCCGAGACGCAGACCGTCGGTCGGGTCTGCGCCGAGGCGTCCACCACCGTCCGCAGCCGCTTGCGCTGCCCCAGCGGCGAGATCCCGCCGACGACGTAACCGGTGCTGCGCTCGGCCGCCGCCGGATCGGCCATCGCGGCCCGCTTGCCGCCCACCGCGGCGGCCAGCGCCTTGAGGTCCAACGAGCCGGACACCGGCACCACGGCCACCGTGAGCGCGCCGTCCACGTCCGCCAGCAGCGTCTTGAACACCTGGTCGGGGGAGACCCCGAGCGCCTCGGCGGCCTCCTCGCCGTAGGAGGCGGCCGCCGGGTCGTGCGTGTATGCGTGGACCGTGAACGGGACGCCGGCCGCGGTCAGCGCCACCGTCGCGGGCGTGCCGCCGGACTGCGCCGCGCCCTTCTTCCCCTGCTTCGGCTTCTTCGCCACCGTGCCTCGCCTCGTTCGAACGCGAAAGTCCCCCGGCCCCGGGAACGGAGACGCCCGGGGTGCGGTGCGTCAGTTGGGGCTGGTCGGCTGCCGGGTCAGATCCACCGCCGGCAGCGACGGGAGCTTACCGATCACCGCGGACTCCCGGCGCAGCAGATCCAGCTCCTGCTGCAGCCGGGCCGCGGTGTCCGGCGCCGCCAGCAGCTCCTGCTTGGCGGGCACGTCCAGCACCGCCGCCGCCGCGACCAGGTACGACAGCACCGAGGGGTCGGCGGGCAGGTCCTGGTCGCTGGCGAGGGTCCGCTCGTTCGCCCAGGCCAGCCGCTTCTGGTAGGTGCGAAAGGTCCGCACCACGCCGGAGGCCAGCGCGCCCGCGCCCTCGCCCTGCTCCTCCTCCAGGGGGGCCAGCTCGGCGGTCAGGTACGGCCCGGAGGCGTCCACCGACAGCAGTTGGAAGCGCGTGGTGCCGGTGGCCAGGACCTCGTAGCCGCCGCCCGACTTCTCACGGATGGTCGCCGCGTCCGCGATGCAGCCGACGGTGTGGAAGGCGACGAGCGGATCGTCGCCGAAGCCCGCAGCCGGGCCGGTGGCGGTCGGCGCGGTGGCGTCCGGCAGCCCCGGCGCGGTGGGGGCGACCTCCCGGCCGTCCCGGATGGCGACCACCGCGAACCGCCGGTCGTCCTCCGGGCGGTCGAGGAGGTCGCCCATCATCGCCCGGTAGCGCGCCTCGAAGACGTTCAGCGGCAGCACCAGGCCCGGGAAGAGCACCGAGTTGAGCGGGAACAGCGGCAGACGCACGGAGGACACAGTGGGTAAGCCTAGAGCCTGTACCCGGGACGGCCGCCACCGGACGGGCCCTAAGCCCGTCGCAGCAGCCGGGAAGCGCCGGCCGCGACCGTCGTCGCCAGCACCCAACCCGTCATGATCATCACGGCCGACACCCACTGCGCGGCGCCCGCCGGCTTCCAGGCGCTGCCCTGGTAGAGGTCTATCACCGGCAGCAGCAGGTCGAGGGAGTACAGGTACGGGTTCCACGTCGGCGACTCGTCGTGCTTGAGGGGCGGCGGCGGGTACGAGGAGAAGTAGGCCGTGCCGATCGCCCAGAGGATCACCATCCACACCGCGGCCCGACCGGGGCGGTAGCCGTAGGCCACCGTCCAGTCCTGGAGGAAGCCCCACGCCTTCGCGGCCAGCGGCAGCGTCTCGCGCCGGCGCCGCTGCTTGGCCAGCAGCACCTCCCGGGCGTCCGCGTCCTCGCCCATGGCGCGCAGCGAGGCGGCCAGCATCTCGTACGGCTCGGGCGCGTACTCCGGGGTCGCCGCGGCCACCCACTGCAGCCGCGACGCCAGCGGGAAGTGGCCCCGCGGGATCAGCGTCTCGTAGGAGAAGCCGGCCATCATCAGCCCGCCCAGGCCCGGCCAGCTCGCCGACTTGTCGACGAGGTTGACGACCCGGGCGCCGGAGAGGATCACCCGGCCGCGCTGCGGACGCTCGCCCAGGAACCGCAGCTCCGGCGTCTGGATCCGGCGCAGCGACAGCTCCTGGTCGGACTCCATGATGAACCGGGCGTGCTCCAGGTCCACCGCGTCCCCGAACCGCCCGTCGTCCAGCCGCACCCCGCCCTCGCACTCGAAGCGCTGCATCCGGGTGCCGCGGGCCGGGGTGTGGGTGATGCCGTACGGGGGCGTGGCGCCGCTGGAGAACGGGGAGTTGGCCAGGCCCGCGGCGGTGAGGTAGAGGGTCCGCTCGACGGTCAGCTGGGGGGCGTTCAGTGCCCGGCGGCCGAACGGATTGCTCAGGTGACTGCCGCGCAGGCTCAGCGACACCCCGACGGTGGCGCCGCGCAGCGACAGCTCGCCGTAGGACTCCAGCATCTCGGCCTGGAGGTCCTGGGCGACGGTGAGCCCGTCCGCCATGATCGACCGGCCCTGCCGGTCCTTGTGCACCACCACCTGATTGAGCATCAGGTCGGTGCCGATGTGCGCGTCGGTGAGGCGGACGCCGGAGTGCACCACGCAGCGCGGCAGGTGCAGGTCGCCCTCGGTGTGCAGCCGGGCCGCCTCCAGCCGGGGTATCGCGCAGTTGACCATGCGCAGGGTGGTGAACCGGCTCTCCGGCAGCAGCACCTCGGCCTCGAAGCGGCAGTCCCGCAGCTCCACGAATGGCTTGATCGTGCCGCCCGCAAGGTCGAGAGTGTCCGTGATGTACGCGCCGGTCAGGTGCAGCCCGGACACCCGGCCGGGCTGCGCCGGCGGTCCGTCGAGCAGCAGCAGGGCCACCACCCGCGCCCGGACCCGGCGCTCCGGGCCCCACAGGTGCTGCCCGTGCGGGTCGTCCCGGGACGGCTCGCCGGTGTGCAGGTTGCAGGTGCTGCCGTTGCGGAACGCCTGCCACATGCTCCATTCCGCGGACGTCAGTCGCAGGTCGGCGGGTGCATCGCCGTCCCTGGCTCCGGTCACTGTGGCTCCCCCTTGCTCTCAGCGGTGCCTGCCGGCAGGCCCTGTCTGGTGGTCGTCGGTCGTCGGTCGTCTTCCGTGGTCCGGCCGTCGCCGTGCGGGCGCGGTGGTGCGGCGGCCGCCCGTCCGGGGCGGTGCCGGCGGTCGGGCCGGTACGCGGTCGCGATACCTGTTCGGATGCATCCCGGCGGGCGCTCTTGCGCCCGCGCCGCGGTCGTCCCCGTGTGCCCGCACCGACCCCTTGCCCGCCCGGTGACCGGTTGAACACGCGTGGTCAGGGCCAACTCCGGTCAACTTCGGGGGCCGGTCCGACGGCCGTCCGGCCCGTGCGTCACTGCGTATCACCCAGTGATACGGCCGCTCGGGCCCGACGAGCGGTCTGAGACACTGGGGGAGTGATCTCCCGAATCGATCTGCGTGGTGCCGCCCTCCCCGAGGGCGCCGCGCTCCGCGACCTGCTGCCCCGTGCCGAGTTCGACGTGGAAGCCGCCCTGGAGAAGGTGCGGCCCATCTGCGAGGACGTACGCCATCGCGGCACGGCGGCGCTGATCGAGTACGCGCGGCGGTTCGACGGTGTCGAGATCGAGCGGGTCCGGGTCCCCGCCGAGGCCCTCACCGAGGCCCTCGACGCGCTGGACCCGAAGGTCCGCGCCGCCCTGGAGGAGTCCATCCGGCGCGCCCGGATCGTCCACCGCGAGCAGCGCCGCACCGACGTCACCACCAAGGTCGTGCCCGGCGGCACGGTCACCGAGCGCTGGGTACCGGTCGAGCGGGTCGGCCTCTACGTCCCCGGCGGCCGGTCGGTCTACCCGTCCTCCGTCGTCATGAACGTGGTCCCCGCGCAGGAGGCCGGCGTCACCTCGCTCGCCGTCGCCTCCCCGCCGCAGGTGTCCTCCCCGTCGCAGCCGTCCTTCCACGGGCTGCCGCACCCCACGATCCTCGCCGCCTGCGCCCTGCTCGGCGTCGACGAGGTCTACGCCGCGGGCGGCGCCCAGGCCGTCGCGATGTTCGCGTACGGCACCGCGGAGTGCGCCCCCGTCAACCTGGTCACCGGCCCCGGCAACATCTACGTGGCCGCCGCCAAGCGCCTCCTCAAGGGCCGGATCGGCATCGACTCCGAGGCCGGCCCGACCGAGATCGCGGTCCTCGCCGACCGCACCGCCGACCCGGTGCACGTCGCCGCCGACCTGATCAGCCAGGCCGAGCACGACCCGATGGCCGCCGCGGTCCTGGTCACCGACTCCGTGGAGCTGGCCGACCGCACCGAGAAGGAGCTGGCCCCGCAGATCGAGGCCACCAAGCACGTCGAGGACCGGATCGTGCCGGCGCTGTCCGGCCGGCAGTCCGCGATCGTCCTGGTCGACGGCCTCGACGAGGGCCTGACGGTGGTGGACGCCTACGGCGCCGAGCACCTGGAGATCCAGACGGCCGACGCCGCCGCGGTCGCCGCCCGGGTCCGCAACGCCGGCGCGATCTTCGTCGGCCCCTACGCCCCGGTCTCCCTCGGCGACTACTGCGCCGGCTCCAACCACGTCCTGCCCACCGGCGGTTGCGCCTGCCACTCCTCGGGCCTGTCCGTCCAGTCGTTCCTGCGTGGCATCCACGTCGTGGACTACTCGCGGGAGGCACTGGCCGAGGTCGCCCACCACGTGGTGACCCTCGCCGAGGCCGAGGACCTCCCGGCCCACGGCGCGGCACTCAAGGCCCGGTTCGACTGGACGGTTCCGCAGAGCAAGTGAGCAGCCAGATGACCAAGAACGCCCCCGTGTCCCGCATGGACCAGCTCCCGATCCGGGACGAGCTGCGCGGCAAGTCCCCCTACGGCGCGCCGCAGCTGGACGTCCCGGTGCGCCTCAACACCAACGAGAACCCCTACCCGCTCCCCGAACCGCTGGTGCAGCGGATCGCCGAGCGGGTCACCGAGGCCGCCCGCCAGCTCAACCGCTATCCCGACCGGGACGCGGTCGAGCTGCGCACCGCGCTGGCCGCCTACCTCACCCGCACCGCGGGCCACGCCGTCGCCGCCGACCAGGTCTGGGCCGCCAACGGCTCCAACGAGGTCATCCAGCAGCTGCTGCAGACCTTCGGCGGCCCCGGCCGCACCGCCCTCGGCTTCGAGCCGTCGTACTCCATGCACGCGCTGATCTCGCGCGGCACCGGCACCGGCTGGCTCTCCGGCCCGCGCAACGACGACTTCACCATCGACCTGGCGGCGGCCCGGGCGGCCATCGCCGAGCACCGGCCCGACGTGGTCTTCGTCTGCTCGCCGAACAACCCCACCGGCACCGCCGTCGAGGCCGACACCGTCCTCGCGCTGTACGAGGCGGCCCAGGCCGCCCGCGCCGACGCCGCCGGTGCGCTGGTGGTCCTCGACGAGGCGTACGGCGAGTTCAGCCACCACCCCTCGCTGCTGCCGCTGATCGAGGGCCGGCCCAACCTGGTGCTCTCCCGGACCATGTCCAAGGCGTTCGGCGCCGCCGGGCTCCGCCTGGGCTACCTCGCCGCCGACCCGGCCGTGGTCGACGCGGTGCAGCTGGTCCGGCTGCCCTACCACCTCTCGTCCGTCACCCAGGCCACCGCGCTCGCCGCACTGGAGCACACCGATACGCTCCTGAAGTACGTGGCACAGCTCAAGGAGGAGCGCGACCGCCTGGTGACCGAACTGCGCGCGATCGGCTGCCAGGTCGTCGCCTCGGACGCCAACTTCGTCCAGTTCGGCCTCTTCGACGACGCGCACGCCATCTGGCAGGCCATCCTCGACCACGGCGTGCTGGTCCGCGACAACGGCGTACCGGGCTGGCTGCGGGTCACCGCCGGCACCCCGGCCGAGAACGACGCGTTCCTCGACGCGGTGCGCGCGGTGCTCAAAGAACGCAGCCTGAAGGAGAACAAGCGATGAGCGGGGCGACCGCCCGGGTGGGGCGCGTGGAGCGCACCACCAAGGAGACGACGGTGCTGGTCGAGATCGATCTCGACGGCACCGGCCAGGTCGACGTCTCGACCGGCGTCGGCTTCTACGACCACATGCTCGACCAGCTCGGCCGGCACGGCCTCTTCGACCTCAAGGTCAAGACCGACGGCGATCTGCACATCGACACCCACCACACCATCGAGGACACCGCCCTCGCGCTGGGCGCCGCCTTCAAGCAGGCGCTCGGCGACAAGGTCGGCATCTACCGCTTCGGCAACTGCACCGTCCCGCTGGACGAGTCGCTCGCCCAGGTGACCGTCGACCTCTCCGGCCGCCCGTACCTGGTGCACACCGAGCCGGAGACCATGGCGCCGATGATCGGCACCTACGACACCACGATGACCCGGCACATCCTGGAGTCGTTCGTCGCCCAGGCGCAGATCGCCCTGCACGTCCACGTGCCCTACGGCCGCAACGCCCACCACATCGTGGAGTGCCAGTTCAAGGCACTCGCCCGGGCGCTGCGCTACGCCAGCGAGCGCGACCCGCGGGCGGCCGGCATCCTGCCGTCCACGAAGGGCGCGCTGTAATGAACGGTCTGTCCACCGTCTTCATCCTGGTGGGGCTCTTCCTGCTCGGCGGGGTGTACTCGTTCTGGAAGCAGAAGATCCCCAAGTCCGTGATCGTCCTGATGGCCATCGCCTCGGCGATGTGCCTGGTGGCGGGTGTGATGCGACTGGAGGTGTGGAATTGAGCGCCGCGCAGTCGCCGGCCAAGAAGGTCGTCGTCTTCGACTACGGCTTCGGCAACGTCCGCTCCGCCGAGCGCGCCCTGGCGCACGTCGGCGCGGACGTGGAGATCACCCGTGACTACGACACCGCGATGAACGCCGACGGGCTGCTGGTGCCCGGCGTCGGCGCGTTCGCCGCCTGCATGCGCGGTCTGCGAGAAGCCCGCGGCGACTGGATCGTCGGCCGTCGACTGGCCGGTGGCCGTCCGGTGCTGGGCATCTGCGTCGGCATGCAGGTCCTCTTCGGCCGGGGCATCGAGCACGGCGTGGAGACCGCCGGCCTGGACGAGTGGCCCGGCACGGTCGGCCCGCTCAAGGCCGAGGTGGTCCCGCACATGGGCTGGAACACCGTCCGCGCCGCCGCGGACTCCCAGCTCTTCGCCGGGCAGCCCGCCGACGCCCGCTACTACTTCGTGCACTCCTACGCGGTCCACGACTGGGAGCTGGAGATCGGCAACGAGCACCTCGCGCCGCCCAAGGTCACCTGGGCCACGCACGGCGAGCCGTTCGTGGCCGCGGTCGAGAACGGCGCGCTGTGGGCCACCCAGTTCCACCCCGAGAAGTCCGGCGACGCCGGTGCCCAGCTCCTCACCAACTGGATCAGAACCCTGTGAACCCCGTGAACCCCGTGAACGCTGTGAAGAAGCTTGAACTGCTGCCCGCCGTCGACGTCCGCGACGGCCAGGCCGTCCGCCTGGTGCACGGCGAGTCCGGCTCCGAGACGTCCTACGGCGACCCGTTGCAGGCCGCCCTGACCTGGCAGCGGGCCGGCGCCGAGTGGCTGCACCTGGTCGACCTGGACGCCGCCTTCGGCACCGGTGACAACCGCGCGCAGATCGCCGAGGTCGCCCGCTCCATGGACATCAAGGTCGAGCTGTCCGGCGGCATCCGCGACGACGACTCGCTGGCCGCCGCGCTGGCCACCGGCTGCACCCGGGTCAACATCGGCACCGCGGCGCTGGAGGACCCGGAATGGGTCGCCAAGATCATCGCCGAGCACGGTGACAAGATCGCGGTCGGCCTGGACGTCCGCGGCACCACCCTGCGCGGCCGCGGCTGGACCCGGGACGGCGGCGACCTCTACGAGACGCTGACCCGCCTGGACTCCGAGGGCTGCGCCCGCTACGTCGTCACCGACATCAACAAGGACGGCACGCTCCAGGGCCCCAACCTGGAACTGCTCAAGAACGTCTGCGCGGCCACCGACCGCCCCGTCGTCGCCTCCGGCGGCGTCTCCTCCCTCGACGACCTGCGGGCGATCGCCGCGCTGGTGCCCGAGGGCGTCGAGGGCTCCATCGTCGGCAAGGCGCTCTACGCGAAGGCGTTCACCCTCGAAGAGGCACTGGCGGCGGTGTCGTAGCCGCGGGTGCGCAACCGACCACATGGGAGGCGGCGTGATGAGCATCGAGCGCGTACGGACCGACAGTCCGTGGGAAGAGACCATCGGCTTCGCGCGCGCGGTGGCCGCCGGCGACCGGGTCCTGGTCGCCGGCACCATGCCGCTGGTCGGCGGCGTCCTCCAGGGCGAGGGTGACCCCTACGTCCAGACCAAGGTCGCCTTCGGGAACGCGCTGGCGGCGCTCAAACCCTTCGGGCTGGGCGCCGCCGACGTCCTGCGCACCCGGATGTACCTGACCCACCTGCGGGACGCGGACGCCGCCGCCCGCGCCCACCGCGAACTGTTCGAAGCCGCCCCACCCGCCACGACCCTGGTCGTGGTCTCCGGCTTCGTCGACTCCCGCGTCCTGGTGGAAGTAGAACTAGAAGCGTTCCGGGACCTGTCCCCGGAAACCGAGCGAGAGGGCTGAACGACATGACCCTGGCGGTCCGCGTCATTCCCTGCCTGGACGTCGACAACGGCCGTGTCGTCAAGGGCGTCAACTTCCAGAACCTCCGTGACGCCGGGGACCCGGTGGAGATGGCGAAGGTCTACGGCGACGAGGGCGCCGACGAACTGACCTTCCTCGACATCACCGCCTCCTCCGGCAACCGCGAGACCACCTACGACGTGGTCCGCCGCACCGCCGAGCAGGTCTTCATCCCGCTCACCGTCGGCGGCGGGGTGCGCACCGCACAGGACGTCGACAAGCTGCTGCGGGCCGGCGCCGACAAGGTGGGCGTCAACACCGCGGCGATCGCCCGCCCGGAGCTGATCAAGGAGATCGCCGAGCGGTTCGGCAGTCAGGTGCTGGTGCTCTCCGTCGACGCCCGCCGCACCGCGTCGGGGTCCTTCGAGGTCACCACCCACGGCGGGCGCCGTTCGGCCGGGATCGACGCCGTCGAATGGGCGCACCGGGCCGCGGAGTTGGGCGCCGGCGAGATCCTGTTGAACTCCATGGACGCCGACGGCACCAAGGACGGCTACGACGTGGAGATGATCGAGGCGGTGCGCCGGCACGTCAGCGTCCCGGTGATCGCCTCCGGCGGTGCCGGCAAGCTCACCGACTTCGCCCCCGCGGTGGCGGCCGGCGCCGACGCGGTCCTGGCCGCCTCCGTCTTCCACTTCGGCGACCTGCGCATCGGCGAGGTCAAGGGCGCGCTGCGGGAGGCGGGACACCCGGTGCGGTGACGTCCCGCGTGCGGGCCCGGTGCCCGCACCGCACGGGGCCCCCGCCGCGTCCTCGCGGTGGGGGCCCCGTGCGTTCGAGGCCCGCGCCGGGTCAGCGCTTCTTGCGGACCGCCCGGACGAACTCCCGGTTCATCTTGGTGATGCTGAACAGCGGGATGCCCTTGGGGCAGGCCGTGGCGCACTCGCCGGCCAGGGTGCAGCCGCCGAACCCCTCGTCGTCCATCTGGGCCACCATGTCCAGCACCCGGGTCTCGCGCTCCGGGGCGCCCTGCGGCAGCACGTTGAGGTGGTTGACCTTGGCGGAGGTGAAGAGCATCGCCGCGCCGTTGGGGCAGGCCGCGACGCAGGCGCCGCAGCCGATGCACTCGGCGTGTTCGAAGGCGAAGTCGGCGTCCGGCTTGGGCACCGGCGTGGCGTGCGCCTCGGGGGCGGCGCCGGTCGGCGCGGTGACGTAGCCGCCGGCCTGGATGATCCGGTCGAAGGCCGAGCGGTCCACGACCAGGTCCTTCACCACCGGGAACGCCGCCGCCCGCCACGGCTCGATGTCGATGGTGTCGCCGTCCTGGAAGGAGCGCATGTGGAGCTGGCACGTGGTGGTCCGCTCCGGGCCGTGCGCATCGCCGTTGATGACGAGCGAGCACGCGCCGCAGATGCCCTCGCGGCAGTCGTGGTCGAAGGCGACCGGGTCCTCGCCCTTGAGGATGAGTTCCTCGTTGAGGGTGTCGAGCATCTCCAGGAACGACATGTCCGGGGAGATGCCGTCCACTTCGTACGTGGACATGGTGCCCGGTGCGTCGGCGTTCTTCTGGCGCCAGACGCGCAGGGTGAGGGACATCGCGGGGGTCGTCCCCCGGGGGGCGGCGGTCATGCGTAGCTCCGCTGGGTGGGGTGGACGTACTCGAACACCAGGTCTTCCCGGTGCAGGGTGGGGGCGGTGCCGGTGCCGGTGAACTCCCAGGCGGCGGCGTAGGAGAACGCCTCGTCCCGGCGGGCGGCCTCGCCGTCGGGCGTCTGCGACTCCTCGCGGAAGTGGCCGCCGCAGGACTCGCCGCGGTGCAGCGCGTCGAGGCACATCAGCTCGGCGAGCTCCAGGTAGTCGACGATGCGGTTGGCCTTCTCCAGCGACTGGTTGAACTCCTCGCCGGTGCCGGGCACCTTGATGCGCCGCCAGAACTCCTCGCGGATCTGCGGGATCCGGTCCAGGGCCTTGCGCAGGCCCTCTTCGGTGCGGGCCATCCCGCAGTACTCCCACATGAGTTCGCCGAGCTCGCGGTGGAAGGAGTCGGGGGTGCGGTCGCCGTCGACGGCGAGCAGCAGGTTCAGCCGGTCCTCGGTGTCGGCCAGCACCTCCTGCACGTCCGGGTGGTCGGCCGCCACCTCGTCGCCGTGCGGGTGCTTCGCCAGGTAGTCGTTGATGGTGGCGGGGAGCACGAAGTAGCCGTCGGCCAGGCCCTGCATCAGTGCCGAGGCGCCCAGGCGGTTGGCGCCGTGGTCGGAGAAGTTGGCCTCGCCGACGGCGAACAGGCCCGGGATCGTGGTCTGCAGGTCGTAGTCGACCCACAGGCCGCCCATCGTGTAGTGCACGGCCGGGTAGATCCGCATGGGCACCTGGTACGGATCCTCGTCGGTGATCCGCTGGTACATGTCGAAGAGGTTGCCGTACTTGGCCTCGACGGCCGCGCGGCCCATCCGCTGGATCGCGTCCGCGAAGTCCAGGTACACGCCCTGGCCGCCGGGGCCGACGCCGCGGCCCTCGTCGCAGACGTTCTTCGCGGCCCGGGAGGCGATGTCGCGCGGCACGAGGTTGCCGAACGAGGGGTAGATCCGCTCCAGGTAGTAGTCCCGCTCGTCCTCGGGGATCTCGTGCGCCGGCCGGGTGTCGCCCTTGGCCTTCGGCACCCAGATCCGGCCGTCGTTGCGCAGCGACTCGCTCATCAGCGTCAGCTTCGACTGGTGGTCGCCGGTGCGCGGGATGCAGGTCGGGTGGATCTGGGTGAAGCAGGGGTTGGCGAAGTACGCGCCGCGCCGGTGGGCCCGCCACACCGCGGTGGCGTTGGAGTTCATGGCGTTCGTCGAGAGGTAGAAGACGTTGCCGTAGCCGCCGGAGGCGAGCACCACCGCGTCCGCGAAGTAGGTGGAGATCTTCCCGGTGATCAGGTCGCGGGCGACGATGCCGCGGGCCCGGCCGTCGACGACGATCACGTCGAGCATCTCGGTGCGCGGGTGCATCTCGACGTTGCCCGCGGCGATCTGCCGGGACAGCGCCTGGTAGGCGCCGAGCAGCAGCTGCTGGCCCGTCTGGCCGCGGGCGTAGAACGTCCGGGAGACCTGGACGCCGCCGAAGGACCGGGTGTCCAGCAGACCGCCGTACTCGCGGGCGAACGGCACGCCCTGCGCCACGCACTGGTCGATGATCTCCACCGAGATCTGGGCCAGCCGGTGGACGTTGGACTCCCGGGCCCGGAAGTCGCCGCCCTTGACGGTGTCGTAGAAGAGGCGGTGGACGGAGTCGCCGTCGTTGCGGTAGTTCTTCGCGGCGTTGATGCCGCCCTGCGCGGCGATGGAGTGGGCCCGGCGCGGCGAGTCCTGGTAGCAGAACTGGACGACGTGGTAGCCCTGTTCGGCGAGGGTGGCGCCGGCCGAGCCGCCGGCCAGGCCGGTGCCGACGACGATGACCGTGTGCTTGCGGCGGTTGGCCGGGTTGACCAGCTTGGCCTCGAAGCGGCGGGTGTCCCAGCGCTCGGCTATGGGGCCGGCGGGGGCCTTGCTGTCGACGACCGGTTCCCCGGTCGTGAAGTCGGTGTAGGTCATGGTCAGCTCACCAATCCGGTCATGACGCCCACGGGGACGGCGATGAAGCCCAGGGTCAGCACCAGCGCGAGCACGTCGGCCAGGGTCTTCAGGAGGCGGTCGCGGCTCCGGCTGCCGGCGCCGAGGGTCTGCGCGGCGCTCCAGAAGCCGTGCCGGACGTGCAGGCCCAGCGCGAGCATCGCGACGAGGTAGATGACGTTGCCGTACCAGGTGGAGAAGGTGTCCACGACGTTCTGGTACGGGTGGCCCGGCTGGAAGCCGCCGGCGTGCACGGTGCCGGTGGTCAGGTCGAGCACGTGCCAGACGATGAACAGGCCGAGGATGATCCCGCCCCACCGCATCGTGCGGGTGGCGTAGCTGGCCCGCGGCTTCTTGTGCACGTACTTGGTCGGGCGGGCCTTGATGTCGCGCCTGCTGAGCTGGTACGCGGAGGTGGCGTGCGCGACGACGGCGGCCACGAGGACCACGCGGAACACCCAGAGCGTCCACTCGTAGTGCATGAACGGCTCGCCGAGGGTGCGCAGCCAGTGCGCGTATCCGTTGAAGGTGGCGGGCCCGAAGAAGATCTTCAGGTTGCCGAACATGTGGACGACGAGGTAGCCGAGCATGATCAGGCCGCTGACGGCCATCACTGTCTTCTTGCCGACGGTGGAGTCCCACAGTGCGCGCCCGCCCGTCGGCCGACCGCCGGGGCGCCGTGGCGCGGGGTTCTTCTTCGGCGGCCGTTGGTCCGTCCGTGTTGCCAGTGCCATGAGTCCCGACGGTAGGGACGCGTCCGCCATCAGTCCAAGACATGGTCCAGCTGATCTCGATAGGCTGGCCCTATCGTTGCCTTATATTCCCCTTATGCAGCTACAGCAGCTCCGCTACTTCACGGCCGTGGCCGACACCCGCCACTTCACCCGCGCCGCCGAACGCGAACACGTCGCCCAGCCCTCGCTCTCCCAGCAGATCCGGTCCCTGGAACGGGAGTTGGGGGCCGAGCTCTTCCACCGCGCCCGCGGCCACATCACCCTCACCGACGCCGGCGAAACCCTGCTGCCGCTCGCCCGCCGGATCCTCGCCGACACCGAGACCGCCCGCCGCGAGGTCCAGGAGGTCGCCCAACTGCGCCGCGGCCGGCTCCGCCTCGGCGCCCCGCCCAGCCTCTGCGCCAGCCTCGTCCCCGATGTGCTCAGCGCCTTCCACGCCGCCTACCCGGGCGTCGACCTGATCGTCAGCGAGGACGGCTCCCAGGACCTGGTCCGGGCCCTGGCCGACGGCGACCTGGACCTGGCGCTGATCATCACGCCGCTGCCCGGCCAGGCCCCGGCCCTGGCCACCGCGGAGCTGCTGCGCGAGGAACTGGTGGTGGTCTCCGCCCCCGGCCGCCCGGCACCGGTGACCGGCCGGCGCACCCGGATCCGCGTCGAGGACCTCCGCGGCCGCCCCCTCGCGATGTTCCGCCGCGGCTACGACCTGCGGGAATTCACCACCGCCGCGTGCCGCGCGGCCGGCTTCGAACCCACCTTCACCGTCGAGGGCGGCGAGATGGACGCGGTCCTCGGCTTCGTCCGGGCCGGGCTCGGCATCGCCGTCGTCCCCAGCATGGTCGCCGAACGCTCCGGCCTGCGCATCACGCCGTTCGCCACCCCCGGCATGCACCGCGTGATCTCCGTGGCCCACCGCGGCGACGTCTCACCGCCGCGCGCCGCCCGCGAACTGGACCGCATCCTGCGCGCGCACCTGGCCGACGACGCGCCCTGAGGGGCGGCGCCCGCCGGGGAAGGCCCCGGCCCGCGCCCCGTCAGACCCCCAGCTTCGCCGCCCGCAGCTTCGCCACCGCGTCCTGCTCGCCGTCCAGCTCCACCTTCGCCGCGTCCAGCCGGCCGAAGGCGAACATCGTCAGCTCACCCGGCTCGCCGGTGACCGTCACCACCGGAGCGCCCCGGTGCGCCACCACGGTCTGCCCGTCCGGCCGCCGCAGCACCACGCCGACCGGCGCCTTCCGGCCCAGCACCCGGGCCGCCCGCTCCAGCCGCGTCCACAGCGCGTCCGCGAAGACCGGGTCCAGCTCGCGCGGCGTCCAGTCCGGCTGGGCCCGCCGCACGTCCTCGGCGTGCACGTAGAACTCGACGGTGTTCGACGCCTCGTCGATCTGCTTGAGTGCGAACGGGGACATCTTCGGCGGACCCGTCCTGATCAGGCCGATCAGTTCCTCGTACGGCTTCGCCGCGAACTCCGCCTGCACCCGCTCCAGCCGCGCCGCCAGCGGCTTCAGCACGATCCCCGCGGACGCGTCCGTGCGCCGCTCGCGGACCACCAGGTGCGCGGCCAGATCCCGCGTCGTCCAGTCGTCGCAGAGCGTCGGCGCCTCCGGGCCCGCGCTCTCCAACAAGTCGGCCAGAAGGAGCCGTTCACGCTTCGCATGGGTCGACATACCGCCAGCCTACGACCGCTGCGCGTCCCCTGCCACGGCGCACCCGCCCCGGCCCGGCGCCGCCGTCACCAGTGCAGCACGACCACCGCCACCACCACGGCCGCCACCAGCGACGCCGCGAACACCGCCGCCAACACCCGCACCGCGACCTTCGCCGTCCGGTCCGGATCCGGCGGCGGCGCAGCGGGGGGCGCGGCGGTGGAGCCGGCGCGTGCGTCCGGGGGCTGCTGGTCCATTCCAGCAGGATGCCGCACGGCACAATGGACCCATGACCAGCAGTCGCGCCACCGCCCCCGCCCTGGACCCCGCCGTCGCCGCCCGCCTCAAGCGCGACGCCGACGGCCTCTTCCCGGCCATCGCCCAGCAGTACGACACCGGGGAAGTGCTCATGCTCGGCTGGATGGACGACGAGGCGCTGCACCGCACCCTCACCACCGGCCGCTGCACGTACTGGTCCCGCAGCCGCCGCGAATACTGGGTCAAGGGCGACACCTCCGGGCACGTCCAGTACGTGAAGTCCGTCGCCCTCGACTGCGACGCCGACACCGTGCTGGTCAAGGTCGACCAGGTCGGGGCGGCCTGCCACACCGGCGCCCGCACCTGCTTCGACGCCGACGTGCTGGCCGACGCACCCACCGCCGACCAGTAGGCTCCGCTGCCATGACCACGGGAACCACCGGCACCGCCGCACCGGACCTCGACACCTTCCGCACGCTCGCCAAGGACCGACGGGTCATCCCCGTCACCCGGCGCCTCCTGGCGGACGGCGACACCCCGGTCGGCCTCTACCGCAAGCTCGCCGCCGAGCGCCCCGGCACCTTCCTCCTCGAATCCGCCGAGAACGGCCGCACGTGGTCGCGGTACTCGTTCATCGGCGTCCGCAGCGCCGCGACGCTCACCACCCGCGACGGGCAGGCGCACTGGCTCGGCACCCCGCCCGTCGGCGTCCCCACCGGCGGTGACCCGCTCGACGCGCTGCGCGCCACCGTCGAGACCCTGCACACGCCCCGCGACCTCATCGAGGGCGAGGGCCTGCCGCCCTTCACCGGCGGCATGGTCGGCTACCTCGGCTACGACATCGTGCGCCGCCTGGAGAAGGTCGGCGACCACGCCACCGACGACCTCGGCCTGCCCGAGCTCACCATGCTGCTCACCTCCGACCTCGCGGTCCTGGACCACTGGAGCGGCACGGTCCTGCTGATCGCCAACGCGATCAACCACAACGACCTGGAAACCGGCATCGACGAGGCGTACGCGGACGCGGTGGCCCGTCTGGACGCCATGGCCGACGACCTCTCCCGCCCCGCGCCCGCGAGCGCCGCCGCGCTCCCGCCGACCTCCGTGCCCACCTACACCGGCAAGTGGGGCGGCGAGGCGTTCATGGCCGCCGTCGAGGACGTCAAGGAGCGCATCCGCGCCGGCGAGGCGTTCCAGGTGGTGCCCTCGCAGCGGTTCGAAACCCCCTGCACGGCCAGCGCGTTGGACGTCTACCGCGTGCTGCGGGCCACCAACCCCAGCCCGTACATGTACCTCTTCCGCTTCGAGGGCGACGACGGCCGCGCCTTCGACGTGGTCGGCTCCAGCCCCGAGGCGCTGGTCAAGGTCGAGGACGGCCGGGCCATGGTGCACCCCATCGCCGGCACCCGCCCGCGCGGCGCGACCGTCCAGGAGGACCAGGCGCTCGCCGACGAGCTGATGGCCGACCCCAAGGAGCGCGCCGAGCACCTGATGCTGGTCGACCTGGGCCGCAACGACCTGGGCCGGGTCTGCGAGCCCGGCAGCGTGGAGGTGGTCGACTTCATGTCCGTCGAGCGCTACAGCCACGTCATGCACATCGTCTCCACGGTCACCGGCACGGTCGCCGCCGGCCGCACCGCCTTCGACGTGCTCACCGCCTGCTTCCCCGCCGGCACCCTCTCCGGCGCCCCCAAGCCGCGCGCCCTGCAGATCATCGACGAGCTGGAACCGACCCGGCGCGGCATCTACGGCGGCTGCGTGGGCTACCTGGACTTCGCCGGCGACTCCGACACCGCCATCGCCATCCGCACCGCCCTGCTGCGCGACGGCACCGCCTACGTCCAGGCCGGCGCCGGAATCGTCGCCGACTCCGACCCGGCCGCCGAGGACACCGAGTGCCGCAACAAGGCCGCGGCCGTCCTGCGCGCCGTCCACACCGCCAACCACCTGGGGAAATGACCCGGCGCACCCCCGCCCACCGGCGCACCGGGGCCGGTGGGCGATAGTGGTACGCGTGAGTGCCGCACCCCAGCCCCGTACCGACACCGAGCCGTCGCCGTCCCCGGCCCGGCCCGCGCGCAGCGCCAAGCGCTCCCTCGCCCCGGCCCTGCTGCTCGGCGCAGCCGGCGCCAGCCTGGCGCTGCTGGCCGCCGGCCGCACCTGGGCCCGGGGCACCGCGGTGCTCGCCCAGGGCGAACTGCCGCGCACCGTGACCGGCGCCGACGTGACCGGCGTGCCCGGCGCGCTGGCGGTGGTCGGCCTGGCCGCCCTGGTCGCCGTCTTCGCGGTCCGCCGGGTCGGCCGGATCGTGGTCGCCGCACTGCTGGCGCTCAGCGGCCTGGGCGTCACCGCCGCCGCCGCACTCGGCTACGGCGACACCTCGGCGCTGCGCGAGAAGGCCGCCGACGCGGTCGGCCTGGCCGGCGCCGATGTGCATCACGTCACGCACACCGTCTGGCCCTGGGTGGCCGCCGCCGGTGGCGTGCTGCTGCTCCTCGCCGGGCTGCTGGCCCTGGTGTACGGCCGCTCCTGGCCCGCGATGTCGGGCCGTTACGAGCGCACCCCGGGCGGCGCCCGCGGTCCCCGGCGCGCCCCGGCGGCGCCGGACCTGGAGCGCCCCGAGGAGATCTGGAAGTCCCTGGACCGCGGCGAGGACCCCACCCGGTAAAAGGGTTCCGTCCGGCATCGGTGACAATGGACGACGACGGTTCCGCGCCCGGACCCCGGCGCGACTTCAGCAAAGAGGAGCACCCCATGTCGAGCAGTGGCCACGGACACACCCCCGCCGCCTGGACCGGCGTCATCATCGCGTTCATCGGCTTCTGTGTGGCCGGTGTCTTCATCGTGATGGCCAACGTGGCCGGCTTCTGGGCGGGCATGGTGCTGATCGCCGCCGGTGCCGTCGTGGGTGGCCTGATGCGCGCCGCCGGCATGGGCAAGGAGCCGAAGCGCTCCGCCAAGGTCGCCCCGGCCAAGGTCCAGCCGCAGGAGGGCTGAGCCCCGCCCGGCAGCAACCCGAAGGCGCCGCTTCCCGCGTCCCGTACGGCCCGCGCCCCGTACGGCGGCCGAGAAGCTGCGCCTTTCCGCTTCCGGTAGCAGCATCGGCACCGTGAGCGATCCCGTGGTACCGCTCGGGCCGGACGGCTCCCGGCCCGCCCGTCCGCTGCGCCGCCTCGCGGCACCGGTCGGCACCCTCGCGGCCGTGACCGCCGCCTTCGCCTGGGTGGGCGCCGTCGACCCGAACGAACCGGGCCACTACCCGGTCTGCCCGCTGCTGCACCTCACCGGCCTGCTCTGCCCGGCCTGCGGCGGACTGCGCAGCGCCCACGCCGTCGCGCACGGCGACCTCGTCACGGCACTCGGCGCCAACGCCCCGGCGGTCGCCGGCTACGCCGCGTTCGCGCTCTTCTGGCTGGTCTGGCTGGCCCGGGCGGCCCGCGGCCTGCCCACCGCCGGCCCGCGTCCCCGACCGGTCCACTGGTGGGCGCTCGGCACGCTGCTGCTGGCCTTCACGGTCGTCCGCAACCTCCCCCTCGGCGCTGGGCTGCGCCCGTGACCCGCACCGCGCCGGGACCCCGCCGCCCCGCCGCGGACGCCCCTCCCCGCGTCCCGGAGGTGTCCAGGGTGTGGGACCACGGTCCACCGGATGCGGGACCTGCTCCCGCAGGCGGATACCATCAGAGGACCGGTTGGGACAGTCGTCCGGTCCCACAGGTCACTGTCCACCTCCACCGTTCAAGAAGGAGGCCGCTCGCGTGAGCGTGCTCGATGAGATCATCGAAGGAGTCCGCGCCGACCTCGCCGAGCGGCAGGCGCGCGTCAGCCTCGACGAGCTCAAGGAGCGGGCCCGCAAGGCGCGCCCCGCGAAGGACGGTGTCGCCGCCCTGAAGGGCGAGGGCGTCCGGGTGATCTGCGAGGTCAAGCGCTCCAGCCCCTCCAAGGGCGCGCTGGCCGCGATCGCCGACCCCGCGGGCCTGGCCGCCGACTACGAGGCGGGCGGTGCCGCGGTCATCTCCGTGCTCACCGAGCAGCGCCGCTTCGGCGGTTCGCTGGCCGACCTGGAGGCCGTCCGCGCCAAGGTCGACATCCCGGTCCTGCGCAAGGACTTCATCGTCACCGCCTACCAGCTGTGGGAGGCCCGGGCCTATGGCGCCGACCTCGCGCTGCTGATCGTCGCCGCGCTGGAGCAGGAGGCGCTGGTGTCGCTGATCGAGCGGGCCGAGTCGATCGGGCTGACGCCGCTGGTCGAGGCGCACGACGAGGACGAGGTCGCCCGCGCGGTCGACGCCGGCGCCCGGATCATCGGGGTCAACGCCCGCAACCTCAAGACCCTGGAGGTCGACCGGGGCACCTTCACCCGGGTCGCCCCGGAGATCCCGGACCACATCGTCAAGGTCGCCGAGTCCGGCGTGCGCGGCCCGCACGACCTGATCGCGTACGCCAACGACGGTGCCGACGCCGTCCTGGTGGGCGAGTCGCTGGTGACCGGCAAGGACCCCAGGACCGCGGTCGCCGACCTGGTCGCGGCGGGCTCCCACCCGGCGATCCGGCACGGCCGGGACTGACCCCGGTCGCCGAAGGCAGGACACTCCGAGATGACCGCCGTACCCCGCCGCCCCGAGGCCAGCCGCTCCGCGCTGCCCTCGTGGCACCGCGGCTGCCGGGCCCCCGCCCGGCGGGTCCACGGGCGCCGGGTCCGGTACCACATCGGCTCCGAACCGGGTCAGATCAACGGGATGCGATGGCGCCCGGGGACCGCGCGCTGACGCGCCCGTCCCCGTAACGGCGGCGCACCACTGCGCGCAGCAGTCGTCACGTCATCCCCTCTCACCGGACCTCCGGGGCAGTGCGCCCCGGTCGAGGAGTGCTCAGATGTCCTCCGAAAGTTCCCGTTTCTTCCTTCCCGACCCGGAAGGCCAAGTGCCCAGCGCCGAGGGCTACTTCGGCGCGTTCGGCGGCAAGTTCATCCCCGAGGCGCTGGTCGCCGCGGTGGACGAGGTCGCCGCCGAGTACGAGAAGGCCAAGGCGGACCCGTCGTTCGCCGCCGAGCTCGACGACCTGATGGTCAACTACACCGGGCGGCCCAGCGCGCTCACCGAGGTGTCGCGGTTCGCCGAACACGCCGGCGGGGCGCGGGTGTTCCTCAAGCGCGAGGACCTCAACCACACCGGCTCGCACAAGATCAACAACGTGTTGGGCCAGGCGCTGCTCACCAAGCGCATGGGCAAGACCCGGGTCATCGCCGAGACCGGCGCCGGCCAGCACGGCGTCGCCACCGCCACCGCCTGCGCCCTCTTCGGCCTCGAATGCACCATCTACATGGGCGAGGTCGACACCAAGCGCCAGGCGCTCAACGTCGCCCGGATGCGGATGCTCGGCGCCGAGGTCATCGCCGTGAAGTCCGGCAGCCGCACCCTCAAGGACGCCATCAACGAGGCGTTCCGCGACTGGGTCGCCAACGTCGACCGCACCCACTACCTCTTCGGCACGGTCGCCGGCCCGCACCCCTTCCCGGCCCTGGTCCGCGACTTCCACCGGGTCATCGGCGTCGAGGCCCGCCGCCAGATCATCGAGCGCGCCGGCCGGCTGCCGGACGCCGCCGTCGCCTGCGTCGGCGGTGGCTCCAACGCCATCGGCCTCTTCCACGCCTTCCTGCCCGACGCCGACGTCCGCCTGATCGGCTGCGAGCCCGGTGGCCACGGCATCGAGACGGGTGAGCACGCCGCCACCCTCACCGAGGGCACCCCCGGCATCCTGCACGGCTCCCGCTCCTACGTTCTCCAGGACGAGGACGGTCAGATCACCGAGCCGTACTCGATCTCGGCCGGACTGGACTACCCGGGCATCGGTCCCGAGCACGCCTACCTCAAGGACGTCGGCCGCGCCGAGTACCGCGCGGTGACCGACGACGCGGCGATGCAGGCGCTGCGGCTGCTGTCGCAGACCGAGGGCATCATCCCGGCCATCGAGAGCGCGCACGCGCTGGCCGGCGCCCTGGAGATCGGCCGGGAGCTGGGCCCCGACGGCCTGCTGCTGGTGAACCTCTCGGGCCGCGGCGACAAGGACATGGACACCGCCGCCCGCTACTTCGGGCTGTACGACACCGCGGACGAGGCGTCCCGGACCGGCGAGGGGGACCACTGATGGCGGGCAACGCGGCCAACGCGGCCAACGCGGGCAACATCGAACTCCTGTCGTCCGTGCTGGCGCAGGCCAAGGCGGAGGACCGGGCGGCGCTGGTCGGCTACCTGCCGGCCGGTTTCCCCACCGTCGACGGCGGCATCCGCGCGATGATCGAGATGCTCGACGGCGGCTGCGACGTCGTCGAGGTCGGGTTGCCGCACAGCGACCCGGTGCTGGACGGGCCGGTGATCCAGACGGCCGACGACATCGCACTGCGCGGCGGCGTCAAGATCACCGACGTGATCCGCACGGTCCGCGAGGTGCACGCCGCCACCGGGGCGCCGGTGCTCTGCATGACCTACTGGAACCCGGTCGACCGCTATGGCGTCGAGCGGTTCGCGGCCGACCTCGCGGAGGCGGGCGGCGCCGGCTGCATCCTGCCGGACCTCCCGGTCGAGGAGTCCGAGGGCTGGCGCAAGGCCGCCGAGCAGCACGGCCTGGCCACCGTCTTCGTGGTCGCGCCGAGCAGCCGGGACGAGCGGCTGGCCAAGATCACCGAGGCCGGCAGCGGCTTCGTCTACGCCGCCTCCCTGATGGGCGTCACCGGCACCCGCGAGTCCGTCGGCCGGGAGGCCGAGGACCTGGTGGCCCGCACCCGCGCCACCGCCGGCGCCCGCCGCGGGCTCCCGGTCTGCGTCGGGCTCGGGGTCTCCAACGCCGAGCAGGCCCGTGAGGTGGCCCGGTTCGCCGACGGTGTGATCGTCGGCTCGGCGTTCGTCAAGTGCCTGCTGGCCGCGGACGACGACCTTGACGCCGGACTCGCCGCGGTGCGCGGCCTCGCCGGCCAGTTGGGCGAGGGCGTGCGACGGGACGGCGCGGCCCGCGACTGACCCGGGCGGATCGCCCGATGGGGCGAACTTCGCGGCGGAGGGGTGCGACCGCGCCCCTCCGCCTCGTTGTCCACGGGCGTGAACCAGAACCATGACGGCCAGAACCATGACGGCCAGGACCGTGACCGAACGAGCAGCGCCCGCGAGCGGCTGCAGGCACAGCGCACCAAGGACAAGACGCGCGCCCGGCGGATCCGCCAGGCGGTCGTCGGCGGCGCGGTGGTGGCGGCGCTCGCGGTGGCCGGCGGGGTCGCCGTCTGGGTGTCCTCCGGCGGCGGGTCCGGCAGCACCGGCGACACCGCCTTCGCCCTCCCCAAGAAGGCCAGCGACGGTGACAAGCCGGCGGTCCCGGTGGGCATGGCCGGCGCCCCCTCCACCCTCGTGGTCTGGGAGGACTTCCGCTGCCCGGCCTGCCAGCAGTTCGAGACCGGCTTCCGCCCGGTGATCCACGAACTCCAGGACTCCGGCCAGCTCAAGACCGAGTACCACCTCGCCACCCTGATCGACGGCAACGCCGGCGGCACCGGTTCGCTGAACGCCGCCAACGCCGCGCTGTGCGCCCAGGACGCCGGGAAGTTCCGCGAGTACCACGACGTCCTCTACTCCCACCAGCCGCCGGAGCAGCAGGACCGCTTCAGCGACAAGAAGTACCTGATCCAGCTGGCCGGGAAGGTCGACGGCCTGGTGTCGGACGCGTTCACCACCTGTGTCCGCACCGGCCGCTACGACGGCTTCGTGCGCAAGTCGAACGAGGCGTTCGCCCAGGGCGGGTTCCGCGGCACGCCGACCGTCATCCTCAACGGCAAGGACCTCGCGCAGGTCCAGGGCGGCCAGGTCACCCCCGCCGAGCTGAAGAAGCTGGTGCTCGCGGCCAACAAGGGCAAGAAGGCGCCGGTCCGGGGCTGATCCGCCGGGCGGCGGTACGGCCCGCCACCCCGGCGGGGTCGTTACGCAGCCGTTGCCGGGCGGGTTGTCGCCAACCCCGCCCGGCGCGGTAGCGTCGGTCCTGCCATGGACCTCGCATTCATTCCCAGCCCGCCGACCGGTGTCGTCCATCTCGGCCCGATCCCGCTGCGCGGCTACGCGTTCTGCATCATCATCGGCGTGTTCGTCGGCGTCTGGCTCGGCAACCGCCGCTGGGTGCAGCGCGGCGGCCGCTCCGGCACCGTCGCCGACATCGCCGTGTGGGCGGTGCCCTTCGGCCTGGTCGGCGGGCGCCTCTACCACGTCATCACGACGTACGAGCCGTACTTCGGCGAGAACGGTCATCCGCTCGACGCCTTCAAGGTGTGGCAGGGCGGCCTCGGCATCTGGGGCGCGGTCGCGCTGGGTGCCCTCGGCGCCTGGATCGGCTGCCGTCGCCGCGGCATCCCGATGCCCGCCTACGCCGATGCGCTGGCCCCGGGCCTCGCGATCGGACAGGCGATCGGCCGCTGGGGCAACTGGTTCAACCAGGAGCTCTACGGGAAGCCGACCGACCTGCCGTGGGCGCTCAGGATCGACCCTGATCCGGCCATCGGCCGCATCGGCGGCACCTACCACCCGACCTTCCTCTACGAGTGTCTGTGGTGCCTGGGCGTCGCGGCGCTGGTGATCTGGGCGGACAAGCGCTTCCGCCTCGGCCACGGCCGGGTCTTCGCGCTCTACGTCGCCGCCTACTGCGTCGGCCGCGCCTGGATCGAGTACATGCGCGTCGACGAGGCACACCACATCCTCGGCCTGCGGCTGAACGACTGGACCTCGCTGGTCGTCTTCGTCCTGGCGGTCGTCTACATGATCGTCTCCGCCAAGAAGGCCCCGGGGCGCGAGGAGATCGTCGAGCCGGAGTGGCAGCTCGCCGAGGGCCCCCGGGACGACGCCGCGGGCACCGCGCACGCCGAGGCCGCCGACGGAGCGGCCGAGGTGAAGCTCACCAAGGACGCCGAGGTCGTCGAGGGAGCGGCCGAGGGGAAGCCGGATCCGGCCGAGGCCGCCGGGAGCCAGGGCGGCGCGAAGACCTGACGCGACCGTCGATCCCCCTTCCGACCGGAGCGCCGGGCGGACCCGTTCACCGCGGGACCGCCCGGCGCTCCGGCGTTCGCGCCGTGGTCCGGGCGGCGGGGCGCCCCGCCGCCCGGACCGTCACCGCCCGCTGGCCTCGGTCACCGTGAGCCGCGCCGCGATGGCGCCGAACGCCTGCTCGTGGCGGAGGCGGCGGGCGCGGTCGCGGGCGAACACCTCACGGGTGACGGCGGCGAGGGCGGCGGCCGGCGCGTGCAGGTCGAGCCGGCTGGCCCGGGCGACCTCGGACTGCCAGTCGGCGGGCACCGCCGCCGCACCGTTCAGGGCGCCGGCCAGGGCACCGGCCATCGTGGCGGTGGCGGCGCTGTCGCGTCCGTAGTTGACCGCGCCGAGGACGCTGGCCCGGTAGTCGCCGTCGGTGACCAGCAGCATGCCCAGGGCGATGGGCAGTTCCTCGACGGCGTGCAGTCGGGAGGGCCGGCGGGCGCCCAGCGACGGCTGGCGGTGGTCCGGGCCCACGGTGTCGAACGGCGCGACCGCGGCCCGCAGCGGCACCAGCGCGGACTCGTAGTCGGTGTGCGGCGCGGCGACGTCGCAGACCGCCTCGATCGCGGCCCGGGTGCCGTCCTTCGCCAGCCGCAGCGCGTGCCCGGCCACCGAGGCCGGGGTGGCGTCCGGGAGGAACGCGGCGGCCACCGCGGCGGCGAACACCCCGGCCGCCTCACGCCCGTAAGAAGCCTGGTGGGCGGCGGAGATGTCCAATGCCTCGGCGTAAGCCCGGTCGGGATTGCCAGCGTTGACGACGCCGACCGGCGTCATGTACATCGCGGCACCGGAGTTGACGATGTTTCCGACGCCGGCCTCGCGTGGATCGGCGTGCCCGTAGTGCAGCCGTGCCACGATCCACTTCTCGGCGAGGAAGATCCGCTGCAACGGCAGCGCCTCGGCCTCCAGTTCGGGGATCCAGCGCGGGGTGCCGATCAGGTCGGGGACGAGGTGGTCGGCGACGTCGTAGGCGTCGAGGTGGTCGCGGACCGTCTCGTAGACGCGGACCAGTGCGTGGGTCATCAGGGTGTCGTCGGTGACGTGGCCGTCGCCCTTGTGGTACGGCGTGAGCGGTCTGGCGGTGCGCCAGTCGGCGTGGAACGGCCCGACGATGCCCTCGATCCGGCCGCCGTGCCGGGCCACGATCTGTTCCGGCGTCAGGCCCTCGACCGGCCCGCCGAGGGCGTCGCCGACCGCGGCCCCGACGAGCGCGCCGCTCGCCCGGTCCTCCAACGGGGCGATCTCGGGCGGCGCACCGGTCGGTCCGGGCTCCGGGGCGGCGGCGCGGGTCGTCAGGGGCCCTGCGGGGGCGGCCGGTTCCGGGTCCGGCGGCGTCGTGGTGGCGGTGGTGGCGTCCGTCATCTGCGGGGCGTCCTTTCGCTGGGGGCCATGGTCGCGGGGCGGGTGGCGGCCGGGGCGGGTGGCGGTCGGCGGGGCCCGTGCGCGGTCGTCCCGGCGCGGTATCCGTCCCCCGCGGTGGGCCGACTGTGCTCCGCGGGCCGGCAGGGTCACCCGGTCGACCGGCCGGCATGGGGGGCCGCGGGCCGCGAAAAGTGCTCGTGATCGGGATCACAAGCTCGACTTCTCGGTAAAGCCGCAGGTCAGCGCGGTAAGTTCGGCCTTCCTTGCTAGCGGAGGAAGGTAATTCGCGCATAGCTTCGAGGTGTTGGAGGGGGAAGTGCCGTCAGCGGCCCACACCTCGCAGAGCAGGGAGCAGGTCCAGACATGTCGGTCATGGAGATCATGGACGCCGCCGCGCCGACCCACGTGGCGCACCGCGACAACCACACCCACCGCGACGTCAACGGCGGCTGGCTGCGACCCGCCGTGTTCGGCGCGATGGACGGCCTGGTGTCCAATCTCGCCCTCATGACGGGTGTGGCCGGTGGCGCGGTGTCGCAGCAGACGATCGTGATCACCGGGCTGGCGGGGCTGGCGGCCGGCGCGTTCTCGATGGCGGCGGGGGAGTACACCTCGGTGGCTTCGCAGCGTGAGCTGGTGGTCGCGGAGCTGGACGCCGAGCGGACCCAGCTGCGCAAGTACCCGAAGGACGAGCAGGAGGAGCTGGCGGCGCTCTACGTGTCCCGCGGGGTCGAGCCGGAGCTCGCCAGGAAGGTCGCCGAGCAGCTTTCCCGCGACCCCGAGCAGGCGCTGGAGATCCACGCCCGCGAGGAATTGGGCATCGATCCGTCCGACCTTCCTTCTCCGGCAATTGCGGCCGTTTCTTCCTTCGGATCGTTTGCCTTGGGCGCCCTTTTGCCTCTTCTTCCTTATCTGCTGGGTGCCAGTGCGCTCTGGCCGGCGGTGCTCCTGGCGCTGTTCGGGCTCTTCGGTTGCGGTGCCGTGGTCGCGCGGGTGACGGCGCGTTCCTGGTTGTTCAGCGGGCTGCGGCAGTTGGCCCTGGGTGGCGCCGCGGCGGGCGTGACGTACGCCCTCGGCGCGCTGTTCGGAACGGTGGTGGGTTGACGTCCCATTCGGGTGACCGCATGATGGCCGCGTTACCCAGCGGTTTCGGTTTGTTGACGACCGGGCATAAGGCCCTGGCGTCGCGGGCAATGTCGCTCGCCGAACGCCGCCGCAGAGGGCGGCTCGTTTCCGTCCGTATTCCTGAGAAATTCCGTTTCACCGCCGGTGCGGTGTCCGCATGTTGGAAGGCATCTTCCGCTTTTTGAGAAGCGAGCCATCCTGTAACCTGCACGAAATTTCGCGGAGGGCCAACGTCGTCCCTCGGCAATGCAAATGCCACGACGACGTTGGGAGAGCCGATGCGCTACGCGTCCACGCACTCCGCGACCACCAGCAGCGCCGCCGCCGCTTGGTCGCCCATGGACGGCCGCCCCGCCCAGCAGGGCATGTACGACCCGCGCAACGAGCACGACGCCTGCGGCGTCGGCTTCGTGGCCACGCTCACCGGCGAGGCCAGCCACGCCCTGGTCGAACGGGCCCTGACCGTGCTGACGAATCTGGAGCACCGCGGTGCCACCGGCTCCGAGCCCGACTCGGGCGACGGCGCGGGCATCCTGCTCCAGGTTCCGGACGCGTTCCTTCGCGAGAACGTCACCTTCGAGCTCCCCGCGGCCGGCTCCTACGCGGTCGGCATCGCCTTCCTGCCCTCCGATGCGCACGATGCGGCCGCCGCCGTCTCGAAGATCGAGACGCTCGCGGGTGAGGAGGGCCTGGAGGTCCTCGGCTGGCGGGTCGTCCCGGTCGCCCCGCAGCTGCTGGGCAACGGCGCCCGCGCCACCATGCCGGCCTTCTCCCAGCTGTTCGTCGCCGACCGGAAGAACACCGGTCTGGCGCTGGACCGCAAGGCGTTCGCGCTGCGCAAGCGCGCCGAGCGGGAGGCCGGGGTCTACTTCCCCTCGCTGTCCGCCCGCACCCTGGTCTACAAGGGCATGCTCACCACCGGCCAGCTGGAGCCCTTCTTCCCGGACCTGTCCGACCGCCGGTTCGCCACCGCCATCGCACTGGTCCACTCGCGGTTCTCCACCAACACCTTCCCGAGCTGGCCGCTCGCCCACCCGTACCGCTTCGTCGCCCACAACGGCGAGATCAACACGGTCAAGGGCAACCGCAACTGGATGCGCGCCCGCGAGTCCCAGCTGGCCAGCGCGCTCTTCGGCAACGGGGACCCCGGGAACCTCGACCGGCTGTTCCCCGTCTGCACCCCGGACGCCTCCGACTCCGCCTCCTTCGACGAGGTCCTGGAGCTGCTCCACCTCGGCGGGCGCTCGCTGCCGCACGCGGTGCTGATGATGGTCCCCGAGGCGTGGGAGAACGCCACCGCCATGGACCCGGCCCGACGGGCCTTCTACCAGTACCACTCCACGATGATGGAGCCCTGGGACGGTCCGGCCTGCGTCACCTTCACCGACGGCGTCCAGGTCGGCGCGGTCCTGGACCGCAACGGTCTGCGCCCGGGCCGCTACTGGGTCACCGACGACGGCCTGGTCGTGCTCTCCTCCGAGGTCGGCGTCCTGGACATCGACCCCGCCAAGGTCGTCCGCAAGGGCCGCCTCCAGCCGGGCCGGATGTTCCTCGTGGACACCGCCGAGCACCGCATCATCGAGGACGACGAGATCAAGGCGCAGCTCGCCGCCGAGCAGCCCTACCAGGAGTGGCTCGACGCCGGCCTGATCGACCTCGCCGACCTGCCCGAGCGCGAGCACATCGTGCACACCCACGCCTCGGTCACCCGCCGCCAGCAGACCTTCGGCTACACCGAGGAGGAGCTGCGGGTCATCCTCGCGCCGATGGCCAAGACCGGCGCCGAGCCGATCGGCTCCATGGGCACCGACTCGCCGATCGCCGCGCTCTCCGAGCGCCCCCGGCTGCTCTTCGACTACTTCACCCAGCTGTTCGCGCAGGTCACCAACCCGCCGCTGGACGCGATCCGGGAGGAGCTGGTCACCTCCCTGATCTCCTCCCTCGGCCCCCAGGGCAACCTCCTCGCACCCACCGCGGGCTCCTGCCGCAGCGTGACCCTGCCGTTCCCGGTCATCGACAACGACGAGCTGGCCAAGCTCGTCCACATCAACGCCGACGGCGACATGCCGGGCATGAAGGCCGTGACCCTCTCCGGCCTCTACCGGGTCTCCGGCGGCGGCGAGGCGCTGGCCGACCGCATCGAGCAGATCTGCACCGAGGCCGACGCCGCCATCGCCGACGGCGCCCGGCTGATCGTCCTCTCCGACCGCCACTCGGACGCCGAGCACGCGCCGATCCCGTCGCTGCTGCTCACCGCCGCGGTCCACCACCACCTCATCGCCACCAAGACCCGCACCCAGGTCGGGCTGCTGGTCGAGGCCGGTGACGTCCGCGAGGTGCACCACGTCGCGCTGCTGATCGGCTTCGGCGCCGCCGCGGTCAACCCGTACCTGGCCATGGAGTCCGTCGAGGACCTGGTCCGGGCCGGCACCTTCCTGCCCGGCGTGGAGACCGACACCGCCCTGAAGAACCTCATCAAGGCGCTCGGCAAGGGCGTGCTGAAGGTGATGTCCAAGATGGGCATCTCCACCGTCGCCTCCTACCGCGGCGCGCAGGTCTTCGAGGCGATCGGCCTGGACGAGGAATTCGTCGCGCAGTACTTCCACGGCACCACCACCAAGATCGGCGGCGCCGGTCTGGACGTCATCGCCCGCGAGGTCGCGGCCCGGCACGCCAAGGCGTACCCGGCCTCCGGCATCGCCGCCACCCACCGCGCCCTGGAGATCGGCGGCGAGTACCAGTGGCGTCGCGAGGGCGAGCCGCACCTCTTCGACCCGGACACCGTCTTCCGGCTCCAGCACGCCACCCGTGCGCGCCGCTACGACATCTTCAAGCAGTACACCGAACGGGTGAATGAGCAGGCGGAGCGGCTGATGACGCTGCGCGGCCTGTTCTCCTTCGGGTCCGACCGCCAGGCCATCCCGCTGGACGAGGTGGAGCCGGCGTCCGAGATCGTCAAGCGGTTCTCCACCGGTGCCATGTCCTACGGCTCGATCTCCCGTGAGGCCCACGAGACGCTGGCCATCGCCATGAACCAGCTCGGGGCCAAGTCCAACACCGGCGAGGGCGGCGAGGACCCGGACCGCCTCTACGACCCGGCGCGCCGCTCCAGCATCAAGCAGGTGGCGTCCGGCCGGTTCGGCGTGACCTCCGAGTACCTCGTCAACGCCGACGACATCCAGATCAAGATGGCCCAGGGCGCCAAGCCCGGCGAGGGCGGCCAGCTGCCCGGCCACAAGGTCTACCCGTGGGTCGCGAAGACCCGGCACTCCACCCCGGGCGTCGGCCTGATCTCGCCGCCGCCGCACCACGACATCTACTCCATCGAGGACCTGGCCCAGCTGATCCACGACCTCAAGAACGCCAACCCGGCCGCCCGCATCCACGTGAAGCTGGTCTCCGAGGTCGGCGTCGGCACGGTCGCGGCGGGCGTCTCCAAGGCGCACGCGGACGTCGTCCTGATCTCCGGCCACGACGGCGGCACCGGCGCCTCGCCCCTGACGTCGCTGAAGCACGCCGGTGGCCCCTGGGAGCTGGGCCTGGCCGAGACGCAGCAGACGCTGCTGCTCAACGGCCTGCGCGACCGCATCGTGGTGCAGACCGACGGCCAGCTCAAGACCGGCCGCGACGTGGTCATCGCGGCCCTGCTGGGCGCCGAGGAGTTCGGCTTCGCCACCGCCCCGCTGGTGGTCTCCGGCTGCGTGATGATGCGTGTCTGCCACCTGGACACCTGTCCGGTCGGCATCGCCACCCAGAACCCGGTGCTGCGCGAGCGGTTCAGCGGCAAGGCCGAGTTCGTCGTCAACTTCTTCGAGTTCATCGCCGAGGAGGTCCGCGAACTCCTCGCCGAGCTGGGCTTCCGCACGCTGGACGAGGCCATCGGGCACGCCGAGGTCCTCAACGTCGCGCGGGCGGTGGACCACTGGAAGGCCCAGGGCCTGGACCTCGCCCCGCTGCTGCACGTCCCCGACCTGGCCGAGGGCGCGGTCCGCCACCAGGTCACCGTCCAGGACCACGGCCTGGCGAAGGCGCTGGACAACGAGCTGATCGAGCTGGCCTCCGACGCACTGTCCGCGGACAGTGCGGAGGCCGCCCAGCCGGTGCGCGCCCAGGTCGCGATCCGCAACATCAACCGCACCGTCGGCACCATGCTCGGCCACGAGGTCACCAAGAAGTTCGGCGGTGCGGGCCTGCCCGAGGACACCATCGACCTCACCTTCACCGGGTCGGCCGGCCAGTCGTTCGGCGCCTTCCTGCCGCGCGGCGTCACCCTCCGCCTGGAGGGCGACGCCAACGACTACGTCGGCAAGGGCCTGTCCGGCGGCCGGATCGTGGTCCGCCCGGACCGCGGCGCCGACCACCTCGCGGAGTACTCCACCATCGCCGGCAACACCCTCGCCTACGGCGCCACCGGCGGCGAACTGTTCCTGCGCGGCCGGGTCGGCGAGCGGTTCTGCGTCCGCAACTCCGGTGCCACGGTGGTCTCCGAGGGCGTCGGCGACCACGGCTGCGAGTACATGACCGGGGGCAGCGCCGTCGTCCTGGGCGAGACGGGCCGCAACTTCGCGGCCGGCATGTCCGGCGGCTCCGCCTACGTCATCGACCTGGACCCGGCCAACGTCAACAAGGAACTCGTCGACGCGGTCGGTCCGTTGGACGACGCCGACAGGCAGTGGTTGCACGACGTGGTGCGCCGCCACCAGGAGGAGACCGGCTCCACCGTCGCCGAGAAGCTCCTCGCCGATTGGGATGCCGCGGCCGCGCGCTTCAGCAAGGTCATCCCGTCGACGTACCAGGCAGTGCTCGCCGCCAAGGAAGCCGCCGAGCAGGCCGGGCTCTCCGAGTCCGAGACCCACGAGAAGATGATGGAGGCGGCGACCAATGGCTGACCCCAAGGGCTTCCTGACCCACGAGCGCGAGCACGCCCGGACCCGCCCCGTCGAGGAGCGCGTCAAGGACTGGAACGAGGTCTACCAGCCCGGCTCCCTGCTGCCGATCATCACCAAGCAGGCGTCGCGCTGCATGGACTGCGGCATCCCCTTCTGCCACAACGGCTGTCCGCTGGGCAACCTCATCCCCGAGTGGAACGACTACGCCTACCGCGAGGACTGGACCGCGGCCAGCGAGCGGCTGCACGCGACCAACAACTTCCCGGAGTTCACCGGTCGGCTGTGCCCCGCCCCCTGCGAGGCGGCCTGCGTGCTGGGCATCAACCAGCAGCCGGTCACCATCAAGAACGTCGAGGTCTCCATCATCGACCAGGCGTGGGACCACGGTGACGTCACCCCGCAGCCGCCCGAGCGGCTCTCGGGCAAGACCGTCGCCGTCATCGGCTCCGGCCCGGCCGGTCTGGCCGCCGCCCAGCAGCTGACCCGCGCCGGCCACACGGTGGCGGTGTACGAGCGCGCGGACCGCATCGGCGGCCTGCTCCGCTACGGCATCCCCGAGTTCAAGATGGAGAAGCGGCACATCAACCGCCGCATCGAGCAGATGCGCGCGGAGGGCACCAAGTTCCGCACGGAGGTGGAGATCGGCCGCGACCTCGACGCCCGCAAGCTGCGCAAGCGGTACGACGCGGTGGTCATCGCGGCCGGCGCCACCACCTCCCGCGACCTGCCGGCGCCCGGCCGCGAGCTGAACGGCATCCACTTCGCGATGGAGTACCTGCCGCTGGCCAACAAGGTGCAGGAGGGCGACCTGACCGTCGCCCCGATCAGCGCCGAGGGCAAGCACGTGGTCGTCATCGGCGGCGGCGACACCGGCGCGGACTGCGTCGGCACCGCGCACCGCCAGGGCGCCCTGTCGGTGACCCAGCTGGAGATCATGCCGAGGCCGGGCGAGGAGCGGGCCGCGCACCAGCCCTGGCCGACCTTCCCGATGCTCTACAAGGTCACCTCCGCGCACGAGGAGGGCGGCGAGCGGATCTACTCGGTCTCCACCACCCATTTCGAGGGCGACGAGGACGGCAACGTCCAGTGGCTGCACCTGATCGAGGTGGAGTTCAAGGACGGCAAGCTGGAGCAGAAGCCCGGCACCGAGCGGAGGATCCCGGCCCAACTGGTCACCCTCGCGATGGGCTTCACCGGCACCGACCAGAAGAACGGCCTGGTCGAGCAGTTCGGGGTGGAGCTGGACGAGCGCGGCAACGTCGCCCGCGACGCGGACTTCGCCACCAACGTCCCCGGCGTCTTCGTCGCAGGTGACGCCGGCCGCGGCCAGTCGCTGATCGTGTGGGCCATCGCCGAGGGCCGCTCGGCCGCCCGCGGCGTGGACCGCTTCCTGACCGGAGCCAGCGCCCTGCCGGCCCCGATCAAGCCGACGGACCGCGCCCTGACGGCGTGAGCGTCCGTCCCCGAATGTCCCGTACAGCGTCGTACGGAGGCACGGGGACCGGGTGAGAGCCCGGCCCCCGTACGGCGGCGCCTGCTCCTCCACCCCGACCGGAGGGCAGGCGCCGCACTGTCGTTCCCGGGCCGTGCGGGTGCCCGCCGGCCCGCCCGTGCTAGCCGTCCCGCTGCGCGGGGAAGCGCCGTCCCAACTGCTGGGCGAGTTCCCGGGCGGGCGCGGGCACGGCCTGCTGCGGGGGAGCGTCCGGCGGTCGGAAGTCGTGCACCGGCGCGCGCCAGGCCGACACGTCGATGGCCCCGTCGCCCAGCGGCAGCACCCAGCGCGGGTCCGCGTGCACCCGCAGCACCTGCGCCTCGATCTGGGTCCAGGCGCCGTCGGTCACCGTCCGCTCGCCGACCCGCCGGGCCTCCAACTGCACGGGGCAGTGCGCCAGTCGGGGCGGGCGGACGAGCTCGGAGGGCTCCGTCCACGGCACCTCCCCGTCGGGGCCGCCGCCCGTTCCTTCCTGGGTGGCCGTCCCCCCGGGCGGCAGGTTGAAGACAACGTCGGGGCGCACCGCGAGGTTCTGTGCGGTGCACCCCCGGGCGGGCAACCAGACGCTCACCACGGGGCCGAGGTCCCACCGGACCTGTAGCGCGACCAGCACGAACGTCCCGTCGTCGTTCTCCGTTGACAGCAGCGCCGGCACGACCGAACTGCTCTTCTCCAGCGCGGATTTCATGTTCTTGAGGATAGAAGCCGGACGATTCGGCGCTCACCGAAGTGTTATATGTGATTACGCTCTGCACATGATTCGATGGGACGCCGATCACGAAAGCACCGCGGAAACCCCCGATGTGGCAGCCCTCGCGGCGCTGCTCGCGGACCGGACCCGCGCCGCCATCTGCATCGCCCTGCTCGACGGCGGCACATGGACCGCCGGCGAGCTGGCCGAGTACGCCGGGGTGGCGCCGTCCACCGCGACCGAGCACCTCAACCTCCTGGTCGCCGGCGGCCTGCTGGCCGAGGAACGGCGGGGGCGACGGCGCCACGTCAGACTGGCCGGGTCGGACACCGCCGAGATCCTGGAGAACCTCGCCGGGCTCGCCCCCTACCGCCGGGTGCGGATCCGTTCGCTGGCCGAGGCCAACCACCGCCGGGCCCTGCATCACGCCCGCACCTGCTACGACCACATCGCCGGGGCCCTCGGGGTGGCCATCGCCGAGGCGATGACCGAACGCGGCCTGCTGGGGCGGGAGCACGGACTGGAGCTGACCGACGCCGGTACCGCGTGGCTGGTCGCGCTGGGTATCGAGGGCGGCGGCCATGCGTCGACGCACCGGGCGCACGTGCGCACCTGCCTCGACTGGACCTCGCGGCGCCAGCACCTCTCCGGTGCGGTCGGGGCCGCCCTCTACCGGCACGCGCTGGAGCACCGCTGGGTCATCAGGGCCCCGGCCAGCCGGATCCTCGCGGTCACCGAGGCCGGCCGGGTCGCCTTCCGGGCCCGGCTGGGGTTGTCCGACGAGGTGCTCACGCCCACGCCGGCGGCGCCGCCGGCGCGGGACCGGGCGGAGGTCAGTCCTCGCCGACCTGGGTGATCCGGTCGTCGCCGAGGCGGTGCTGGACGTCCTGGAGGAGCACCCGCAGCAGCCCGGCCAACTGCTCCTGCTGTGCGGGGGCGAGCGCCTCGATCAGCTCGGCCTCGCGGCCCAGTACGCGGTCGACGGTGGACTCGACGAGGTGGTGGCCGGCTGGGGTCAGTTCGACCAGGACGGTGCGGGGGCGGCCCTCGCCGGGGCGCCGGGTGACCAGGCCGTCGCGTTCGGCGCGGGCCACCCGTTGGGAGACCGCCCCGGCGGTGATCATGGAGCGTTGGCCCAGCTCCCGGGTGGTCAGGGTGTACGGCGGGCCGCCGCGGCGCAGCACGCTCAGGAGGTCGAGGGTGGCCGGGTCCATCCCGGCGCCGCTCAGCACCCGGCGCCGGTCGTCGCCCAGGAGCTTGGCCAGCCGCCAGATGGGCGTGACGATCCCGATGGAGGAGACCGGCGTGCCCGGGCGCTCGCGGCGCCAGGCGGCGGCGATCTCCTCGACGGGATAGCCGGCGGTGCGGGCCTCGGGGTGGTCGGCGCCGTCCTGTGTCGCGGTTTCGCTTGCCACCGGACCTCCTGGGAGTGTTATGTTCAGGTCTAAATTTAGCCCTCAACGGAGGGCGTCGCGCGTTATGCATTTAGATCTAAAAATCACGGACGGAGCTCAGCATATGGCACGCACCCTCCTGATCACCGGCGGCGGCACCGGCATCGGCCGCGCCCTCGCCGCGCACTTCGCGGGCCACGGCGACCACGTCGTCATCACCGGCCGGCGCCCCGGCCCGCTCCGAGCGGTCGCGGACGCCGTCGCCGGGGTGACCGCCCTGGTCTGCGACCACACCGACCCCGCGGCGCTGCTCCGGCTCGCCGCGCAACTGCCCGAACGCCTCGACGTCCTCGTCAACAACGCCGGCGGACAGACCGACTTCGACGCCGACGGCGGCACCGACCTGGCCTCCTACGCCCGGGACTTCCGCGCCAACCTCGACGCCAACCTGCTCGGCGCCGCCCTGACCACCCGGGCCCTGGAGGACCGGCTGGCGGACGGCGGGGCGGTCATCCACATCGGGTCCATCGCCGCCGACCAGGGTTCCGGCTCCTACGGGGCGGCCAAGGCCGGACTCGCCTCCTGGAACGTCGAACTCGCCCGACTGCTCGGCCCGCGCGGGATCACCGCCAACGTGGTCGCGCCCGGCTACATCGCCGACACCGAGTTCTTCCGGGACCGGCTCGCCGACGCGCGCCGGGAGCGGCTGGTCGCGGACACTGCCACCGGCCGCCCCGGCTCCGTGGACGACGTCACCGGCGCGGTGGCGTTCCTGGCGTCGCCGGCGGCCCGGCACGTCACCGGGCAGGTGCTGAACGTCAACGGGGGCGCCCACACCACCCGTTGACGCCGCGCCCCGTCCCTCAGCCGGCGTCGCCCGCCACCAGACGGGCCGGGAAGCCGCCGGTCGCGATGGGGCCCCAGCGCCGGGGCGTGACGCGGATCAGGGACTTGCCCTGCTTGCGCATCGCCGCGCGGTACTCGTCCCAGTCCGGGTGCTCGCCGGCGATGTTGCGGTAGTACTCGACCAACGGCTCCAGGGAATCCGGGGAGTCGATCACCTCGGCCTCGCCGTCGACCTGCACCCACGGGCCGGTCCACTCGTCGGACAGCACGAGCACGCTGACCGACGCGACCCGGCGGACGTTGCGGACCTTGGCCCGCTCCGGGTACGTCGACATCACCAGCCGACCGGAGTCGTCCACCCCGCAGGTCAGCGGCGAACCCTGCGGGGTGCCGTCGGCGCGGCGGGTGAGCAGGATCGCGCGGTGCCGCGGGCGGACGAACTCCAGCAGCTCGGACAGGTCGACACGGGTGGTGGTGGCGATGGAAGGGCTCATGCACGCGAGCCTAGGGCGTCCGGTGCGCTCCGGGGCGAACCCACACGGCTCCCGCCGCCCGTTCGCCGCGGCCCGGCGGTCGGTTCAGCCCTTCAGCAGTTGCCTGCCGGTGGCCGCGTCCACCACCTTGCGGCCCGCCAACGGGCCCTCCAACCGCACCTTTGTCTTGTCGGTCGCCAACTGCTCGGTGCACATCCCCGCGGGGTTCTTCTTCTTGCCCCATCCGGACACCACGACCAGTTCCCTGGACTCCAGGACGCGGGCGCCGTAGCCGGCGTCGCAGGCGCTGTGGCCGACGGTCACCGTGAGTTCCTTGGCGTCCGGGCGCGTGGGGTGGTCCGCGCCGGCCAGCGGCAGCAGCGCCTCCTGCCGCCCGGACACCGGGGCGACCTTCGGCCAGTCCCGCACTATCTGCGCGGCCCGCGTCTCGAAGGCGTCCTTGGCGCGCGGCGGCGGTGCGGCGCCCACGGTCTGCGTGCCCTTGCCGCACCCGGTGAGCGCGACGGCGCCGGCCGAGGCGAGGGCGACGACCAGGGCGGTCACACGGGTGCGCGGGCGGGTGGGGTGGACGGGGTGCTGCATGACGTGCCTCCTCGGGTCGGTCGCGGATGGGACGTGTCAGGGGCACGACGGGTTCCGTCCGGCGGACGGAACGGTCCGGACCACCGCCGTCCGGTGCGCCGTTCGCTCCATCTGCCCACGGCAGAAAGCGCCGCTGCCCGACCCCGCCGACGATGAGCGTCGCGACCATGGACCTCCGACAGCTCGCCCCGCACGTCTGGCAACTGCCCTTCCCCGTGGGCCACGTCCATCTCGTCGCACTGTCCGACGACGCCTACGCCGCGGTCGACACCGGACTGCCCGGCTCGGCCCCCGCGAACCTCGACGCGATCACCCGGCTCGGCGGCCGCCCCGGAGCGCTGCGCCAGAGCGTCCTCACCCACTGCTACGTGGACCACATGGGCTCGGCCGCCGACCTGGTGGCCGCCACCGGGGCCCGGGGCCTGGCCGGTGCGCCAAAGGTCCCGTACGTCGACGGCACCCGGCCCGAGCCGCCGACGGACCTCACCCCCGTCGAACGGGCCCTGCACGAGCGGGTGCTGGCCGGCATCGCCGCCGGCTGGCCGCCCTCGCCGAGGTCGACACCGTCTGCGTGCCGCACGGCGTGCCGGTCCGCTCCGACGGACACGCGGCCCCGGCGGCGGCGACCCCGGAGGCGGACTGGCGATGAGGCACTCCAAGTCCTTTGCGTGCGGGCACATGTGACGTCGCGTCAGCCGGATTCGCGGGGCACGACGCGGAAGGTCCCGAGCCGGTGGGTGGCCGGCGGCGTCGACGGGGCCCGGACGAGGGCGTCGACCAGGAGGGCGAGCCGGTCCGGGGCGACGGCCTCGGTGCGGACGCTGGTCAGCCGGGGGCGCAGCAGCCGGGCCAGCAGCAGGTCGTCCGCGCCGACCACCGCGATCCGCCCCGGGCCGGTCCCGATCGTGTGACCGGCGTCCTGGAGGGCGCGCATCAGGAGCATCGCGTACGCGTCGTTGTAGGCGAAGACCGCGTCCAGGCCGAGCGCCGGCCACCGGGCGACGAGCCGGGCGGCGGACTCCTCGGTGAGCGCCAGGTCCAGGGGGTGCACCGCGGCGTCGGGGTGGCCGGCGGCCACCGCGCGCACGCCGGCCAGCCGCGGATCGGCCAGGGCGGCCAGGCCCGGTTCGGCCGGCAGCACCACGCCGATCCGGCGGCGGCCCGCGGCGAGCAGGTGCGCCCCGGCCCGGCGGCCGGCCTCGGACTGGTCCAGCAGGAGGGCGTGGGCGCCGGGCGGTGCCTGGGGGCCGGGGGTGAGCACCGCCGCGGTGCCGGCCCGCCTGAGCAGTTCCACGGCGGGTGCGTCCAACGGCGGGTCGTGCAGGGTCAGTACGGCGGCGGGGCGGAGTTCGGCCCAGGCGCGGGCGGCGGCCAGCGGGGAGTCGGCGGGTGCGCCGTGCAGCACGCCGGTGTAGCCGAGGCGGTGCAGCGCACTCTGGAAACCGGCCAGGAAGTCGGTGAACAGCGGGCCGAAGACGGGTGCGGTGTCCGCCGGCGCGGCCAGCAGCACGATCCGGCCCCGACCGGCCCGCAGGCTGCGCGCGGCCGCGTGCGGGACGTACCCCAACTCCTCGGCGGCGGCCCGCACCCGGGCCTGGGCGCCGGCTCCGACGCGCCCGGCGGCCCGGCCGTTGAGCACGTACGAGACGGTCGCGCGCGAGACTCCGGCGCGGCGGGCAACGGCCGCGCTGGTCGCGGGTGTTGGCACGGCCTCGCGGCCGGTGGGATCGGTCATGCTGGTGGGCATCCTCGCACAGGGGTGCTGGGCGCCGGAGCACGGCGCCGCTTACGCCCTGCCGACAACTTACACGTGTAACTTCGACCGTGCGGCCGTGCCGGACGGCCCTGGCGGGCCCCGCGCGCGACGCACCGGCGCCCGCGAGCGGGCGGGAGACGAGCGGGAGAGAGGCACGGATGCAGCTGCACACCCACGAGTGGGGCGACGGCGACCGGACCGCGGTGCTGATCCACGGGATCATGTCCGACCACCGCACCTGGCACCGGGTCGGGCCGGCCCTCGCCGCCCGCGGATACCGCGTCATCGGCGTCGACCTGCGCGGCCACGGCCGCAGTCCGCGCGGCGACTACGGCGCCGAACTGTTCGCCGACGACCTGGTGGACACCCTGCCGGTCGGCGCCGACGTCGTCCTCGGGCACTCGCTGGGCGGGCTCGCGCTGTCACTGGCGGTCGAGCGGCTGCGGCCGCGGCGCGCGGTCTACTGCGATCCGGCGTGGTCGTTGGCCGGCGTCGGGCAGGCCGTCGACCCGGCGGTGTTCGTGACGTTCAAGAACGCCGACGCGTCCCGGGTGCGCGCCTTCAACCCGCGCTGGGACGACGTCGACGTCGCGGTCGAGCTGGCCACGATCGCGGACTGGGACACCGGGACGGCGCTGGCGCTCTCCGGTGGCCACCTCCAGGACCGGACGCCGGAGCGGCCGTTGGTGCCGTCGTTGGTGCAGATCGCGGGGGAGGGGTTCCTCTTCACGCGGGAGGCGGGCAAGGAGCTGGCCCGGCGCGGCTTCGAGGTGCGCACGGTGCGGGGCGCCGGGCACACCATCCACCGCGACGACTTCGACGGCTTCCTGGCCGGGCTGGAGGGGTGGATCTGAGCCGGCCGGGCCGCGGGGCCGTCCGGCCCGGCGGCCCGCAAGGGTGATGCAACGTCAGGTGTCGCAGTCCAGCAGGGTCTTGCACAGGCCGCAGCGGGCCTGGAGGCGTCCGCGGACCGGGACGCGGATCCGCTGGCAGCAGACCGGGCAGGGGAAGGACACCCGCAGGGGCGTGCCGGTGCCGGGGGCGGTCTCGAAGGCGTATCCGCCGCCGGGGTCGGCGGCGGGCGCGGTGCGGTGCGCGGTCCCGGCCGCGCGGCGGTCCTTGGCGTAGCGGAGCCGGGCGGCCCAGCCGGCGCCGGCGAGCGGCGGGCGGCGGGCGTCCTGCTCGGCCCGCGTCCGCCCGGCGGTGTACGCGTCGTACGCCTGCGGGCTGGTGAACCACGGCGACGGGTCCTCGCCGAAGAAGGCCGCGCGCTTGGCCAGCACGTAGCCGAACTCCTCGGGCGTCAGGTAGCCCAGCTTCTGCGAGAACGGGCCGTGTTCGCGGTACGCGTCCAGCAGCAGCCAGCCGGCGCCGAGGTAGGTGGCGGCGGTGTCGGTGAGGATCTCGTTGTCGCGGGTGCCGGGGAAGGACAGGTCCAGCCGGTGCAGCCAGACGTGGGTGACCTCGTGGGCGAGGGCGGCGCCGATGTCCTTGCGGTGTCGTCGGAAGCGGTCGTTGAGTTCGACGAAGTACTCCGGCCCGGCGGTCAGTTCCACGGTCGCGGCGTGCTCCATCTCGCGGAAGGTGATCACGATCCGGGCGTCCGGCAGGTGCAGTTGGCGGACCATGGCGCGGGCGACGCGCTGGGCGCCCAGGTGCAGGTCCTCGTCGTCGTCGAAGGCGACGTCCACCGGCAGCACGCTGGTGGGGAAGGTGCTCACGGTGTCGTGGGACAGGCGCCGGAAGAGCGCCGTGAGGGCCGCGCGGACCGTGTCGAGGTGCGGGAAGCCGTGTGCGATCGCGCCGCCGCCGGTGGTCATCCGGACACTGTACGACCGGGGTGGTCCGGCGGGTACCAGGGCGTACGGGGCGTAGGGGGTAAGGGAGTTGGCCGGATGTTGACCCTTGTCACTCTGTTCCCGGACTCCACATAATCACAGGGCGCTTTACGGGTTCATTGCCCAGATGCCCGGAGGCTTTGCGGTGTGCTGCCGCCGTCCGCGCGGATTTTGCGGTGGCCGTACCCGGCGCCGGGTTTGGCATGGGCCTGTCATGACGCTTTCGACCCCCCACGAAAGGAAAGCCCGTGCGCACCTCCCTGAAGCACCTGAAGAGAACCACCGCCGCCGGTGCGATCGCCCTCGCCGCGTTCAGCCTCCAGCCCGCCGCGGCGCAGGCCGCCCCCGCCCCCGACCCCGGCGGCTCCGTGCACTCCCACGTCGTCGGCGGCACCCGCGCCGACCAGGGCGAATTCCCCTTCATGGTCCGGCTGTCGATGGGCTGCGGCGGCGCCCTCTACACCAAGGACATCGTGCTCACCGCCGCGCACTGCGTCGACGGCAGCGGCCCCGACACCTCCATCACCGTCACTGGTGGCGTGGCCGACCTGGAGGACTCGGCGGCCGTCAAGGTCAACTCCACCCAGGTCCTCCAGGCCCCCGGCTACAACGGCAAGGGCAAGGACTGGGCCCTGATCAAGCTCGCCAAGCCCATCGACCAGCCCACCTTGAAGATCGCCGAGAACGACACCTACAACAAGGGCGACTTCACCATCGCCGGCTGGGGCGCCGACAAGGAGGGCGGCGACCAACAGCGCTACCTCCTCAAGGCGTCCGTCCCGTTCGTCGACGACGCCACCTGCCAGAAGGCGTACGGGGACTCCCTCACGCCCGGCGACGAGATATGCGCCGGCAAGCTCGACACCGGTGGCGTCGACACCTGCCAGGGCGACTCCGGCGGCCCGATGTTCCGCAAGGACGACGCCGGCGAGTGGATCCAGGTCGGCATCGTCTCCTGGGGCGAGGGCTGCGCCCGGCCCGGCAAGCCCGGCGTCTACAGCGAGGTGAGCACCTTCGCGGCGGACATCAAGAAGGCCGCCGCCGAACTCGGCTGACCGACCCACCCCAGACGGCCGGGGCCCGGCCACCCCCCGGGCCCCGGCCCGTACCGCCATCCGCCGCCGTGGTCACCCCGGCGGCTCTCGGGCCGGTCGGGCGCGGGCGTCGTTCACCGAGTCGCCCCACGGCCGGCCATGACGGTCAGCGGCTCCCAGGAGAACCGGACCTGACAGCCGTAGCCACCGAGGTACTCGATCTCGGGGTACCGCAGCTCATGACGTGGACTGAGCGCGCTCGGCCAGCGCATGATCGCCACTTCTGCGGCGCCCAACTCGGCCAGCTCCCGCACCCGCATCCAGCCGGCACGCCGACGCGGGTCCGGCTCGCCGAAGACATCAGTGATCGTCGCGACGATCGTCAGCCTGTGCCCACGGGCGAGTGCGCGCCCCTCGGCCTCGGCGCGCTGCTGCGCCAGCCCCGGTGCGGCGGGGCTGCGCTCCGCGCAGATGTAGAGGACGGCGGGGGTCTTCTTTTGGATGGTCATGGAGCCTCGTCCCGTCAGCAATGGGGAAAAAAGCGCGCCGGCAGCCCGCTGGTGGGACCCCAGAGACCGATCGCCGCAGTGCCGAGACCCGCCCTGTCAGCGGCAGTTGGGCACTTGCGCACAGTCAACGGGCCCATGTCGACGTGCGACCATCGCGCATGCGGCATCCGCATACGGACATGCGCGTAGCGGGTACGAGTACGGTCTCGGTGTCGCGTGGAGTCGTAGCGTGGAGGTACGCCGTGGACTTCTGGAGTGGGCCCGTAAGAGAGGCGTCACAGGCGGGGGACTACGGCCAAGTGATCGAACTCGCCCGCGTCCACAAGCGGATCACGCAAACCGCGCTCGGCCAGGCTCTGGGGATAAGCCAATCCGCCGTCTCCCGCTTGGAGAAGAAGAAGGGCACAGGCGCGTACCGCACACACACCCTCGCAACGGCAGCGGCGTACCTGGAAGTCCCGCCGGCGCTGCTGGGACTTGCCGACCGCCACCTGACGGGGAACGGGAACGACGGTGAAGAAGTGAACCGACGGCGTTTCCTCGGCGGGGTGGCCGTGACCGCGGCCGCTCCCGCTCTGGCTGTCCTGCCCCCTACGGCGGACGCGATCGGAGAGCAGGCGGCCGCTCTGCGGCTGTCCACCTCGGCCTACCGCAGACTCGACGGAACCACGCCCAGCAGGGCGCTCTCAGAGGCCGTGCGCTCGCACCTGACCCTCATCCAGACCATTGCGCACACCGCGAAGGGCGACCGTGACCGACGTCGGCTGGCCGCAGTCGGCAGCGAGGCGGCCAGCCTCGCCGGATGGCTCGCGTGGGACATGGGCGACAACGGGTCGGCGCGCTCCTGGTACGGATCGGCGATCAAGGCCGCGCGCACCGCCGGTGACCCCTTGCTGACCGCCTACCAGTCCGGAAGTCTGGCCCAATTCGAAGCCCATGCCGGTAACAGCACGGAGGCCCTCAACCTCGCGCAGCGCGCCCGCCGTGCCGTGGAGGGCGATTTCCCGGCTGTCGCTGACACGTGGCTGGCCACCGTCGAAGCGCTCGCACACGCCGTCGCAGGTGACCGACGGTCCGCTGACAAAGCGCTGACCGCGGCCCGCACCGGCGCTGAGAAACAGCCGGAGGAGACGCCCCCGTGGCCGTGGGTGTTCACTTTCACCCCGTCCAAGGTCGCCGCCGCGCGCGTGGCATGTGGCGCCCGGCTCGGGCGGGCGGACTGGGTTCTGTCCGCGGACGCGGAAGTCCTTGCGACCGGACACGAAAAGCAACGCGCCTTGCTGATGCTGGACATCGCGACCGGTCATCTCGCGGCCGGACGCGTGGACGGCGCCTTCTCGCTCGCTGCCCGGGCAGTGGAGACCGGACTTCGCTACCGTTCCGGCCGGATCGTGGAACGGGCGCGTGCCGTGCGCCGGAAGCTGACCACCGGCTCACCGCCCAAGTCGGTGCGCGCATTCGATGAGCGGCTGCACGGCGTCTATCTGTAGGAGGACGGAATGCGCGTGGGGATCACCGGACACCGCGGCCTGAGTGCCGAGGTGGAGCTGCTGGTGCGGGAACAACTGACGCACGTGGTCAGCGGGTACGACCCGACGAAACTGGTGGCGGTCTCGTGTATCGCGGACGGGCCGGACGCGTGGTTCGCCGAAGCCGCCCTGGGGGCCGGGGGGCGACTGGACGTCGTCGTCCCGGCCGCGGAGTACCGTGCCGGTCTCCCCGCGTGGCACCACGCGACCTACGACGAGTTGCTCAGCCGTGCCGCCGATGTGCATCAGACCGGGCTGACGGCTTCCGATTCCGCCGCGCACATGGCCGGCTCAGAGGCCCTCGTCGGCCTCGTCGACGAACTGCTGGCCGTGTGGGACGGGCGGCCGGCACGCGGCTACGGCGGCACCGCCGATGTGGTCGCCTACGCGCGGCGGACGGGAGTTCCGGTGCGGGTGTTGTGGCCGAAGGGGGCTACGCGTGACTAGGTCGCGCAGCTGGTAGACGCCCCTGCAGGGGCGGTCGGCCGGAGCGTGCGGGCCAGGGCGGCGGACCCGCCCCGGGCGGGTCCGCCGCCCCGGCCCGTACCGCCATCCGCCGCCGTGGCTTGCGGGCGCCGGGGGCCCCGGGTCCGATGGAGCCATGCCGATCAGCGTGGTCATCGCCGACGACCAGGAGATGGTCCGGACGGGCTTCCGGATGATCCTGGAGAGCCAGCCCGACATCGAGGTGCTGGACGACGTCACCGACGGCGCCGCCGCATTGGAGGCCGTCGAGCGGCTCCAGCCCGACGTGCTGCTGCTCGACATCCGGATGCCGGAGCTGGACGGCCTGGAGGTCACCCGCCGGCTCGCCGAGCGTGCCGCCACCCACCCCGAGTTCCACGACCGCCCCAGGATCGTCATCGTCACCACCTTCGACCTGGACGAGTACGTGCACGCCGCGCTGCACGGCGGCGCCTGCGGCTTCCTCCTGAAGGACGCCAGCCCCGCGCTGCTCGTCGAGGGGGTCCGCGCCGCGGCCGCCGGCGACGCCCTGGTCTCACCCGCCATCACCCTGCGGCTGCTGCGCACCATGGCCCCCACCGCCGGCCGCGCCACCGCCCGTACGCCCGGCGAACCGCTCACCGAGCGCGAGGAACAGGTCGTCCGCGCCCTGGCCACCGGCCGCACCAACGCCGAGATCGCCGACGAACTCTTCGTCTCGCTCTCCACGGTCAAGACGCACCTGGCCAACGTGCAGGCCAAACTGGCCGCCCGCAACCGCGTCGAGATCGCCGCCTGGGCCTGGGAGACCGGGCTGGCCAGCGGCGGATGAGCCCGATGTCCGGGTGGGCCCGCGCCCACCCCCGCAAGGCCGCCGCCGCCAAGACCGCCCTCGCCGCGGTCCTGCTCTTCCTCGTCGGCGTCGAGTCGGTGGTGCTCACCCAACAGCCCACCCGGCCGCACGCCATCGTCGTCGCCGCGGCCGTCGTGGTCTGCCTGTGCGCCGTGCCGTACCGCCGGATCCCGCTGACCCTCCGGGCCCGGATCGCCGTCGCGGTCTCGCTCACCGCCTCCGCCGTGCTGATCGCCGGCCAGCACGCCCTGCGGGTCTGGGGCCTGGGCGAGGGCATCGCCCTGCTGGTCCTGCTCACCGCCGTGGTGCGGCGGGCCCCCGGTCGCACCGCCGCCGTCCTCGGCCCGCTGCTCGGCCTGTCCTGCGTCCTGGCGCCCATGCGGGACATCCGGATGGGCGTCTTCACCGTGGTCTACGGCGTGCTGACCGTCGTCGTCACCGCCTACTCGCTGATCCTGCGCTGGCAGGACGCCGGCCGGCTGCGCGACCTGGCCGCGGTGCGGGACGCCGAACGCCTCGAACTGGCCAGGGAACTCCACGACCTCGTCGCCCACCACGTCACCGGCATCGTCGTGCAGGCCCGGGCCGCCCGCTTCACCGCCCTCGACGGTCCGCGGGCCGTCGACGCCTTCGCCCGGATCGAGACCTCCGGCGGTGAGGCGCTCGGCGCCATGCGCCGGCTGGTGCGGGTACTGCGCGAGGGCGAGGCCCGCACCACCCCGGTCGCCGGCCTCGCCGAGGTCCGGGCGCTGGCCGAGGCGTTCACCCGCACCGGCCCGCCGGTCACCCTGGACCTCGAACCCGGCCTGGACCGCGCCCTGCCCCCCGAAGTGGCCGCCGCCGTCCACCGCATCGTCCGCGAGGCGCTCACCAACGTCCGCAAGCACGCCGCCGACGCCACCGCGGTCCGCATCACCGTGCACACCGTGCCCCGCGGCACCGAACTGCGCATCGCCAACGACGGCGGCACGCCGGCCCGCCTGGCCGAAGCGGCCCGCGGCGGAGGCTTCGGGCTGGCCGGCCTCACCGAGCGGGCCGAGGCCCTGGGCGGCACGCTCACCGCCGGCCCGGCACCCGAAGGCGGCTGGGAGGTCACCGCCGTCCTGCCCGCGAGCGACCCGGCCGGCGACTGACCCCGCGCTCGCCGGCCACATCTGTCCAACACCTCCCGCCCCTTAGTCCATGGGCCTGCGCCCCGCCCGCCGCGCACGCTGTCCGCCGACAGGCCGCACCGCCACCGAGGAGGACGCGCGTGACCGCACAGCCAGGGCCCAGCCGCAGACAACTCGTCGCCGCCACCGCACTCGCCGGCGTCGCCACCGCCCTCCCGCTCGGCACCCGCACCGCGGCCGCCGCGCCCCGCACCGACGCAACGGTCCTGCGCTCCACCGCGCTGGACGTCCGCGTCGACCCGGCCTTCCCCCGCGTCCTCGGCTACACCGACCGCGCCACCGGCGCCGTCCTGCACGGCCAGGAAACCCCCGTCACCCAGATCCTCGTCGACGGCACCGCACACACCCCCCGCGTCACCCACCGGGCCCGCGCCGACCGCGCCGCCTACACCCTCGCCCTCGACGGCGGCACCACCCTGACCGTCGAGATCGCCGTCGACGGCTGGCAGGTCACCTGGCGCGTCACCGCCGTCCACGACACCCCCGCCCTGCGCGTCGGCACCCTCCAGATCCCCGACCTCGCCCTGCTCAGCGTCCGCAGCGACCAACCCGGCGCCCACCTCCTCGCCGCCCGCCTCCAACTCGACAAGGCCACCAGCGGCGACACCCTGATCGAGGTCACCGCGGACACCCCCGCCGACCCCGCCCCCACCGGCTGCGCCTACGCCGTCGTCGCCACCGACCAACTCGCCGCGGCCATCGAGACCAACACCGTCTACGACACCCCCACCGGCGCCACCACGTGGGAGAACGGCCGCCTCTGGCGCCGGACCCGGCACCGCGACGGCCTCGTCGAGGCCCAACTCGCCCCCGGCCAGTGGACCCACCGCGCCGCCGGCCAACCCGTCGACGCCACCGAGCCCCTGCCGTACGCCACCGTCGTCCTCACCCGCGACCGCAACGGCGACGGCCGCACCGACTGGCAGGACGCCGCCGTCGCGCTGCGCGACGTGATGGTCAACCCGCTCGGCGCCGACGCCCAGCACCTGCGCGTCGTCCCGCACATCCCCTTCAACTTCGCCAGCCAGGCCACCAACCCGTTCCTCGCCACCCTCGACGACGTCAAGCGGATCGCGCTGGCCACCGACGGCCTGCGCCAGTTCACGCTGCTGAAGGGCTACCAGTCCGAAGGCCACGACTCCGCCCACCCCGACTACGGCGGCAACTACAACCAGCGCGCCGGCGGCCTGGCGGACCTCAACACCCTGCTGCGGGCCGGGAAGAAGTGGTCCAGCGACTTCGCCGTCCACGTTAACGCCACCGAGTCCTACCCCGTCGCGCACGCCTTCTCCGACACCCTGGTCAACAAGGACGACAAGCAGTGGGACTGGCTCGACCAGTCCTACCGCATCGACGCCCGCCGCGACCTGACCGCGGGCACCATCGCGGCCCGCTTCGCCCAGCTCCGCCGCGAGACCGACCCCGCCCTGAACACCGTCTACCTCGACGTCTTCCGCGAATCCGGCTGGAACTCCGACCGGCTCCAACGCCACCTGCGCGAGCAGGGCTGGCAGGTCGCCACCGAGTGGGGCCACGGCCTGGAACGCTCCGCCCTGTGGTCCCACTGGGCCAACGAGACCGACTACGGCCCCGACACCTCCCGCGGCATCAACTCCCGGCTCATCCGCTTCCTGCGCAACCACCAGAAGGACGTCTTCGCCGACAAGTGGCCCACCCTCCTCGGCGCCCCCCGGATGGGCAACTTCGAGGGCTGGACCGGCAAGAACGACTGGCACGCCTTCCACGCCATCGTCTGGAACGACGCCCTGCCCGCCAAGTACCTCCAGGCGTACCCCATCCGCACCTGGACCGACCACGAGATCACCTTCGAAGGCCCGACCCGCACCGTGGTCACCGACGCCGACGGGGTTCGCAGGATCACCACCGACGGCCGTCCGGTCTACGACGGCGGCAGCTACCTCCTGCCCTGGGAACCCCGCCGTGCCACCGACCCCGACAAGCTCTACCACTACAACCCCCGCGGCGGGCAGAGCAGTTGGCAGCTGCCGCGCGGCTGGTCCGGCGCGTCCGCGGTCCACGCCTACCGGCTCACCGACCAGGGCCGCGCCGACGAGACGCGGATCCCCGTCACCGGCGGCCGGATCACCCTCACCGCCCGCCCCGCCACCGCCTACGTCGTCTACCGCACCAAGGCCCCCGCCCAGCCCGACCCCCACTGGGGGGAGGGCACGCCCCTGGTCGACCCCGGATTCCACGCCGGCGACCTCGCCGCCTGGGAGACCACCGGCCCGGCCGCCGTCCGACGCAACGACCGCGGTGACCACGAACTCGTCATCGACGCCGGCGCCGCCGCCACCGTCGCCCAGCGGCTGGCCCGGCTCGCCCCCGGCGACTACGCCGCCTCCGTCCAGGTCGAGGTCGGCGCCACGGCGGGGGAGCGGCGCCGCGCCGCCCTCACGGTCCGCACCGCGGACGGCGTCACCGCCACCAACTGGACCGAGACCTCCACCGCCGGCAATTACGTCGCCGCCGACCGCAAGACCGGCACCCGCTTCCAGCGCATGACCACCCGCTTCACCGTCCCCGACGGCGGCGGCCCGGCCACCCTCACCCTCAGCGCCGCCGCCGGCGCGGCCCGGGTCCGCTTCGACAACGTCCGCGTCGTGCCCGCGCCCCGCACCGCCCGGCCGGGCGCCCTCCTCTTCGAGGACTTCGAGCACGTCCCGCAGGGCTGGGGCCCCTTCGTCAAGGGCGACGCCGGCGGCTCCACCGACCCGCGCACCCACCTCGCCCAACGCCACGCCCCGTACACCCAGCGCGGCTGGAACGGCAAGGCGATCGACGACGTCGTCGACGGCGGCCAGTCCCTCAAGTCGCGCGGCGAGAACACCGGTCTCGTCTACCGCACCGTCCCGCACACCGCCCGCTTCGTCCCCGGCCGCCGCTACCGCGTCACCTTCCGCTACGAGAACGAGCAGGCCGGCCAGTACGCGTGGATCACCGCCGTCGACGAGCCCGCGGCCCGCGAACTCACCCGTCAACCCCTGCCCGTGGCCGTCGAACCCACCACGCTCAGCTACGAGTTCACCGCACCCGAACGCGGCGAAGCCTGGGTCGGGCTGCGCAAGACCGGCACCGACGGCACCGCCGAACTCGTCCTCGACTCCTTCCAGATCACCGAGGCGTGAGGAGCCGGCGGGCCGGGGCGGCGCCCGCCCCGGCCCGCCCGCCTCACGGCACCAGCCGCGGCGGCCCCGCCGCGCCGTCCGCGCCGTCCGCGCCGTCTGGGCTGTCTGGGCCTTCCAGTTCCAACACCAACACCTCGTTCTCCCCCTCCCGCAGCACCGGACCCGGTACGAACAGCCCGCGCTGCGGCCCCACCGACCAGTACCGTCCCACCGGAAAGCCGCCCACCCACGCGAAGCCCCGCGTCCACCCCGGCAACTCCAGCACCGCGTCGCCCACGCCGCCCGCCGGCACCGTCACCGTGCCCCGGTGCAGCCCGCGCGCCCCCGCCACCGGGGTGCCGAACGCCAACCCGGCCACCGCCGCGGCGCCCGCCGCGCCGTCCACCGCGTCCAGCCGCAGCCCCCGCGCCCGCACCCCGTGCAGGTACTGCCGCTCGTGCAGCACCCCACCCGTGATGCCCTTCGGCTCGCCCAACCGCGGCCCGTAGTTGACCCGCCCAAGCGACTCCACCCACAGCTCCACCACCGCCGGTCCCGGCACCGTGCCCAGCACCGCGTCCCCGGCGTCCCCCTCCTCCAGCACCGGCCCCCGCACCCCGTCCAGCACCGTCACCGCCCGGTCCCGCAGCCCCACGACCTTCAGGGTGTACGGGCGCCGCGGCCCCGGCACCGCCAGCCGGTAGCGGACCAGGCCCCGGTCCACCCCCAACTCCTCGAAGGTCGGCGGCTGCCCCGCGCACACCTCCGCCTCCCCCAACGCCTCCACCACCGCGTCCAGCGGCAGCCACCCCGACAACACCACCCCCACCGGCCCCGCCAACACCGGCTCCGGCTCCGGCAGCTCCGGCACCGGCCCCTGCGCGTACGGCGCCAACACCTCCCGCATGCGCCAGAACTTCTCCGTCGGCCGCCCCCGCTCGTCCACCGGAGCCCCGTAGTCGTACGACGTCACCGTCGGCAGCAACGCCCCGTCCTGGAGCTCACCCGCCCGGTTGGCCCCCGCCCACCCGCCGAAGCTCGTCCCCCCGTGCGCCATGTACACGTTCACCGACGCGCCGCACTCCAGCACCTCCCGCAGCGCCGCGGCCGCGTCCGCCGCACCCCGCCCGTCCGCCGCCCGCCCCCAATGCGCGAACCACCCGCACCAGAACTCCATGCACATCAACGGCCCCCGCCCCCGGTGCCGCCGCAACGCCGCGAACGCGCCCCGCGCCCCCGACCCGAAGTTCACCGTCGCCAACACCCCCGGCACGCTCCCGCCGGTCAACATGTGGTCCTCCGCCCCGTCCGAGGTGCACAGCGGGACGGTCACCCCCAACTCCCGCAACCGCCGCGTGAGATGACCCAGGTACTCGGCGTCCGAGCCGTACGACCCGTACTCGTTCTCCACCTGCACCAGCACCACCGGCCCGCCCCGGTCGCACTGCCGCGCCACCACCTGCGGCAGCAGCGCCCGCCACCACCCGTCCACGGCCCGCAGGAACGCCGCGTCCCTGGTCCGCACCCGCCGCCCCAACGCCCCCGTCAGCCACGACGGCAGTCCGCCGTTCTCCCATTCGGCACAGATGTACGGCCCCGGCCGCACGATCGCCAGCAGCCCCGCCGCCCGCACCGCGTCGAGGAACCGGCCCAACGCCGCGACGTCCCGCAGTTCACCCGGGCGCGGCTCGTGCCAGTTCCACGGCACGTACGTCTCCACGCAGTTCAGCCCCATCGCCCGCAGCATCGCCAACCGGTGCCCCCACTGCGCCTCGTGCACCCGGAAGTAGTGCAACGCCCCCGACAGCAGCCGCACCGGCCGCCCGTCCGCCTCGAAGTCCCGTTCCCCCACGGCAAACCGCACCTGACGCCTCCCGACTGGTCGTTCCCCGGCCGCCCACACCCTCGCCCTCTGGCGGCCGGCCGGTCCATGGACAAAGATCGACGGTGCTTGGATGGTTCGACGGTTCGGCGTCCGGCGTTCCGGCGCGCGCGGCCGACGGAGCGGCGGCGCACGAGGACGGGAGGCCGGGCGGCATGTACCACACCTGGATGCGCTACTTCACCCCCAGCCCGCTCCACCACCGCCTCGGCCTGGTCTGCCTGGGCGTCGGCCTGCAACACGGCACCCTGCCGCCCGTCGGACCCCGCACCCTCGACCACCACGTCGCCGTCGTCATCAGCGCCGGCCGCGGCTGGTGCACCACCCCCGACGGCCGGCGCCGCACCGTCACCGCCCCCGCCCTGCTCTGGCTCCTGCCCGGCGTCCCCCACCACTACGGCGCCGACCCCGCCACCGGCTGGGACGAGAGCTTCGTCGACTTCACCGGACCCGCCGCCGACACCTACACCGAACTCGGCTACATCGAGCCGCAGCAACCCGTCGTCCCGCTCGCCGACGCCGGCCCGGCCCGCACCGCGATCGGCCGCATCGCCCGCGCCGCCCGCCGCGGCAACCCGCTGCTGGAGGTCGAGACCGCCGCCGCCGTCCACGAACTCCTCGTCGCCCTGCGCCGCGCCCGCGCCGACACCGACGCCGACGGCGAACCGGTGCTCGCCGCCCTCGCCCGCGACGCCTTCCTCCCGCTCTCGGTCGTCGAGCACGCCGCCCGGCACGGCATGACCCCCGCCGCACTGCGCACCGCGGTCCGCCGCGGCGCGGGATGCAGCCCCAAGGACTACCTCCTCGGCATCCGCCTGGGCCGCGCCAAGGAACTCCTGATCGCCACCGAACTCCCCATCGCGGCCGTCGCCCGCCGCGTCGGCTACGACGACCCCGCCTACTTCAGCCGCCTCTTCACCCGCCGCGTCGGCCTCGCCCCGGCCCGCTTCCGCGACCGCCAGGTCCGCCGGGTGCCCGGGGGATGGTCGACGCAGGTGCCGGACCCCGCGGACCCCCCGAGGGTGGAGTGACGCCACCGCCCGCCCCACGGCCGACGGGACGGCGAAACTCCCCGCACCCGCGCGCCCCCGACGTGGCAAGCTGCCGGGCATGCCCGTATTGCAGCGCCCTGAGGCCGAGGCCCGTGCCCACCTGCTCGACGTCCACCGGTACGAGGTCGCCCTCGACCTCACCCACGGCGACGAGGAGTTCACCTCCCGCACCGTCATCCACTTCACCGCCCGCGAACCGGGCGACACCTTCGTCGAGATCCGGCCCGCCACGCTCCACGCCGCCACCCTCGACGGCCACCCCCTGGACCCGGCCGCGCTGGACGACAACCGCCTGCCGCTCACCGGCCTGGCCGCCGGCCCCCACGAACTCCGCCTCGACGCCACCATGCGCTACTCCCGCACCGGCGAGGGCATGCACCGCTTCACCGACCCCGCCGACGGCGAGGACTACGTCTACACCCAGCTCTTCATGGACGACATCCAACGGGTCTTCGGCGCCTTCGACCAGCCCGACCTCAAGGCCGCCTTCGAGCTGACCGTCACCGCACCGCCCACCTGGACCGTCCTCGCCAACGGCCGCACCGAGCAGCTCCCCGACGGCACCTGGCGGGCCGCCGCCACCCCCCGCATCAGCACCTACCTCGTCGCCGTCGCCGCCGGTCCCTGGCACTCCGTCCACACCGAGCACGCCGGCCTGCCCTTCGGCCTGCACTGCCGCCGCTCGCTCGCCCCGCACCTCGACGCCGACGTCGAGGAACTCCTCGACCTCACCCGCCGCTGCTACGACCGCTACCACGAGATCTTCGAGGAGCCGTACCCCTTCGACTCCTACGACCAGGCGTTCGTCCCCGAGTTCAACGCCGGCGCGATGGAGAACCCCGGACTGGTCACCTTCCGCGACGAATTCGTCTTCCGCTCCGCCGTCACCGACACCGAGCGGCAGACCCGCGGCATGGTCATCGCCCACGAGATGGCCCACATGTGGTTCGGCGACCTCGTCACCCTCCGGTGGTGGGACGACATCTGGCTGAACGAGTCCTTCGCCGAGTACATGGGCTACCAGGTCCTCTCCGAAGCCACCCGCTTCCGCGACACCTGGACCGACTTCGCGATCGCCCGCAAGGGCTGGGGCTACGACGCCGACCAGCGCCCCTCCACCCACCCCGTCGCCCCCGCCCCCGAGGACGTCCCGGACACCGCCTCCGCCCTCCTCAACTTCGACGGCATCTCCTACGCCAAGGGCGCCTCCGCACTGCGCCAACTCGTCGCCTGGATGGGCGAGAAGGACTTCCTCGCCGGCATCAACGACCACTTCGCCCGGCACCGCTTCGGCAACGCCACCCTCGCCGACTTCCTCGACTCCCTGGCCCGCGCCACCGACCGCAACGTCCACGCCTGGGCCGCCCGCTGGCTGCGCACCACCGGCGTCGACACCCTCACCCCCACCGTCACCGAGGACGCCGGCACCTGGCACCTGGACGTCGCCCACACCGGCAGCCGCCCGCACCGCATCGCCGTCGGCGCCTACGACCCCGACCCGGGCCACCCCGACCGGCTCGCGCTGCGCGACCGCTTCGACGTGGACGTCCCGGCGGACGGCGCCCCCGCCCGGCACACCTTCCCCAAGGCCGCCCCCGCCCTCGTCGTCCTCAACGACGGCGACCTCACCTACGCCAAGGTCCGCTTCGACGCCGCCTCCTGGGAGACCGCCGCCCGCACGCTGTCCGGGCTGCCCGACCCGCTGACCCGCGCGGTCGTCTGGAACGCCGCCCGCGACCTGGTCCGCGACGGCGAACTGGCGCCCACCGCCTACCTCGAAGCGGCCCGCGCCCACCTCCCGCACGAGACCGAGCTCGCCGTCGTCCAGGGCGTACTGGCCTTCGCCCGCACCCAACTCGCCGACCGCTACCTCCCCTCCGCCCCGTCGTCCCCGGGACAGCCGGCCGCCACCACCCGCCACACCGCGCTGACCACCCTCACCGCCCTCAGCCGCGACATCCTGCGCCGCACCGAAGGCCCCGGCCACGGCCCCGAAGCCGGCCTGCGGCTGACCGCCGTCCGCGCCTTCATCGACAGCGCCACCACCCCCGAGGGCATCCAGGAATGGCTCGCCGACGGCAGCATCCCCGGCGGCCCCACCCTGGATCACGAACTGCGCTGGCGGATCCTCACCCGACTCGCCACGCTCGGCGCCGCCCCCCTGCCCGAACTCCACGACCTCATCGACGCCGAACTCGCCCGTGACCAGAGCGCCACCGGCCAGGAGGGCGCGGCCCGCTGCCGCGCCGCCCTCCCCGACCCGGAAGCCAAACAGGCCGCGTGGCAGGCCCTGTTCGGCACCGATGCCGGCTCCGAACTCTCCAACTACCTCTTCACCGCCACCGCCACCGGCTTCTGGGCGGCCGAACAGCAGGACCTGCTCCGCCCCTACGTCGCCCGCTACTTCACCGAGGTGCCCGCCCTCGCCGTCCGCCGCGGCCCCGCCCTCGCCAAGGCCGCCGGCCGGTGGGCGTTCCCCGCCGTCCTCGTCGAGGAGGAGACCCTCCGCCGCGGCGAGCAGTGCCTGGCCGAGGGCGACCCTACCCCGGCCCTGCGGCGCACCCTCGACGACCAACTGGCCGACCTGCGACGGGCGTTGCGAGTGCGGGCGGCCGCCGTGCGGTAGCCGGCCCGCAGCCCCACCCCACACGGGAGACGCGGCCGCCGGCAGCCACGGCGCAGCGGACCCCGACGACGCGGGTGTCGCCCGGCGGAACGCGGACCGCCGGCGGCACCCGCGCCGCATGCGCGCCACCGGCCGCACCCCCGCCCTTCGACGGGACGCAAGACCGCAGGCAACCGAACACCTGCGGGACATCCGTCCCACGAACGGGTGGTCCCGGCGCAACGGGTGGATACCCGCCGTACCGGACCAGTAACTTAGGGCGGCCTAAGACCCGGTGCCCGTGCACCCAACTCCCGTTGAAGAAGAGCCCCTTGATGCCAGTCGCCCCTGCCGGCACCGCCCTTGCAGGCGGCACCGACGGCCCCCGCGCGCTCCGCCCCCTCCTTGACATCGTCCTCGACGCCCTCACCACCGGCGCCCAGGACCGCTCCGGCCCCCTCCCGCCCGGCGGCCCCGACGCCGTCGCGCGCACCGTCCGCGACGCCTGCCTCCCCCTCCTCCCCGAGCAGGGCGCCGGCCCGCACGCCGCCCTGCGCACCCTCGTCCACACCCTCGCCGCCGGTGCCGCCGACCCCGCGGACCCGCACTGCGCCGCGCACCTGCACTGCCCCCCGCTGGCCCTGGCCACCGCCGCCGACCTCGCCGCCGGCGCCCTCAACCCCTCGATGGACTCCTGGGACCAGGCCCCCGCCGCCTCCGAACTCGAAGTCCTCACCGCCCGCGCGCTCGCCGGCCTCGTCTACCCCGCGGCCACCGCACCCGACGCCCTGGTCACCACCGGCGGCACCGAATCCAACCAACTCGCCGTCCTCCTGGCCCGCGAGGCACCCCGCCCCCCGCACCCCACCGACCCCCTACGGATCGTCTGCGGCGCCAACGCCCACCACAGCATCCACCGCGCCGCCTGGCTCCTCGGGCTCCCCGAACCCGTCACCCTCCCCACCCCCGACGGCACCCTCGACCCCGCCACCGTCCACACCTGCCTCGCCGAACTCACCGGACGCACCGGGCCGATCCTCCTCACCGCCACCGCCGGCACCACCGACGCCGGCACCATCGACCCCCTCCCGGCCCTCGCCGACCTCGCCGACCAGCACGGCGCCCGCTTCCACGTCGACGCCTCCTACGGCGGCCCGCTCCTCTTCAGCGACACCCACCGCAGCGCCCTCACCGGCCTCACCCGCGCCCACACCGTCACCCTCGACCTGCACAAACTCGGCTGGCAACCCGTCGCAGCGGGCCTCCTCGCGGTCCCCGCCCCGGCCACCCTCACCCCCCTCGCCCACCAGGCCGACTACCTCAACGCCGACGACGACACCGAAGCCGGCCTCCCCGACCTCCTCGGTCGCTCGCTGCGCACCACCCGCCGCCCCGACATCCTCAAGATCGCCGTCACCCTCAAGGCCCTGGGCCGCCAGGGCCTCGGCGACCTCGTCGACCGCACCCTGGCCGCCGCCCGCACCTTCGCCGACCTCGTCGACGCCCACCCCCGCTACGAACTCCACTCCCAGCCCACCCTCACCACCGTCCTCTTCCGCCCCATCGGAGCCGACGACACCGCCCTCGCCGCCATCCGCCGCTCCCTGCTCATCGAAGGCCACGCCGTCCTCGGCCGCGCGACCACCCCCACCGGCCTCTGGCTCAAAGCCACCCTCCTCAACCCCCACACCCAACCCGGAGACCTCACCCACCTCCTCAAGCTCGTGGAAGGCCACACCCCGCGATGAACACCCCACCGCACACCGAGCCCGGCACCGCCACCGACACCCCCGGCCCCGACGAACCCCTCGACCTCGTCGGCATCGGCATCGGCCCGTTCAACCTCTCCCTCGCCGCCCTCGCCCACCCGCTGACCGAGCTCCGCACCGCCTTCTACGACCAGCACCCCGCCTTCCACTGGCACCCCGGCCTCCTGATCGACGGCGCCACCCTTCAAGTCCCCTTCCTCGCCGACCTCGTCACCCTCGCCGACCCCGCCAGCCCCTGGACCTTCCTCAACTACCTCAAGACCCGCGAACGCCTCTTCCCCTTCTACTTCGCCGAGCGCTTCCACATCCACCGCGCCGAATACGACGCCTACTGCCGATGGGTCAGCGAGAACCTCCCCTCCCTCCACTTCGGCCACCACATCGACGCCGTCCGCTGGAACCACGAACGCAGCCTCTTCGAAGTCGACTTCACCCAACTCGACGCCGACGGCGAGGCCGAAGCCCTCGGCCGCACCTACGCCCGCAACCTCGTCCTCGGCATCGGCACCGCCCCCCACATCCCCGTCCCGCTGCGCCCGCTCGCCGAGGCCCCCACCGTCCCCGTCATCCACGCCGCCGACTACCTCGACCACCGCGACCGGCTCCTCGCCGCCGACCACCTCACCGTCATCGGCGCCGGCCAGTCAGGCGCGGAGATCTTCCTCGACCAACTGCGCGCCCGCCCCGCCGGCCGCGAGAACCTCCACTGGCTCGCCCGCACCCCGGCCTTCGCGCCCATGGAGTACAGCAAGCTCGGCCTGGAGCACTTCACCCCCGACTACACCCGCTACTTCCACGCCCTGCCCGAACGCGTCCGCGACGAGCTCCTCCCGGCCCAATGGCAGCTCTACAAGGGCATCGACCACGACACCCTCGCCGCCCTCCACGACGAGCTCTACCGCCGCACCCTCGACGGCGGCTGGCCCAACGCCGTCCTCACCCCCGGAGTCCAGGTCCGCACCGCCGGCCGGGTCGGCACCACCAAGGTCGAGCTCCACCTCGAACACGCCCAACAGGGCAGCCGCTCCCGCCTCACCACCGACGCCGTCGTCCTCGCCACCGGCTACCGCGAACGCCGCCTCGACACCCTGCTCGCCGCCCTCGACCCCTACCTCCGCCGCGACGCCTCCGAACGCCCCCGCGTCGACGAGCACCACCGCCTCGTCCTCGACCCCGCCATCACCGGCTCCCTCTACGTCCAAAACGCCGAACGCCACACCCACGGCGTCGGCACCCCCGACCTCGGCCTCGCCGCCTGGCGCAGCGCCACCATCCTCAACTCCCTCACCAACACACCCACTTACTCCCTCCCCACCCGCACCTCCTTCACCACCTTCGGCCTCAGCCACCCCCCGACCCGCCGCACCGGCACCGTCCCCCGCCAGGGCTCCACGCTCGTCCCCCGCCACTGAACGCCACCGCCCCTCCCACCCCGGGACCGGGGGAGAGGGGCGGCCCACCGGCACCGCGGCGCACGGCCCGCGGACCGCGCGCACACCGGCCACGGGCCTAGAACACCGGCACCCCGTCCCGCGTCAGCCTCCACTCCACCGAAGCGAACGCCGCCGGATCGATCACCCCGCTCGCCTCCACCCACGCGATGATCAGATTCCGGATCTCCTCCGACGTCGACCACACCTGCTCGGCCGACGCCACGTGCGGGAAGCCGCCACCCCCACTCGCCCGGTAGTTGTTCACCGCCAACACGAACCGCGCCGCATCCGCCACCGGCTTCCCGTCGAACGTCAGCTTCCCGATCCGCTGACCCGCCGGCTTCGCGATGTCGATCTCGTACCCGACCCCGCGCACCGCGTCGTAGTTGTAGTCCGGCGTCCCGTCCGCATTGGTGATCCGCGCCGGATCCACCGGACCGCCCGGCGCAGTCCGCACGTAGTACCGCGCCGAGAACTCCAGGTACTCGCGCAACTGCTTCCCCGTCAGCACCCGTGCCTCCAGGGTGTTGTCGAACGGATACAGCGCCGCCATCGACCGGATCGACACCTCCCCCGCCGGCACGTTCGCCGTCCGCGAGAAGCACGACGCCTGCGACACCACCGGCAGCCCCGCGTGCGCCGACCCGGCGAGCGCCTTGCGCACCGCCTCCGCCTGCACGAACGCGATGAAGTCCAGCACCGGCGCGTCCTTCACCGGCGCCTCGGCCGCCGACATCGCGACCGTCGACTTCCCGATCACCCGGTTCACGTACGTCACGACCTTGGCGTGCGCCGACCGCAGCATCTGCGTGATCCGCGGATCCTCCACCACCGCGTTGGTGTTGAGCACCTTCGACGCCACCGACGCCACCGCCCACCGCCCCCGACGCCACTCCACCTCCACGTCGAAGCACGTCAGCCGCTGCCCCCACTTCAACGGCTCCGACAGCACCACCTCCCGGCCCGTCGCCTTGTTCACCACCCGCCGCTCCGGGATCTCCACATGCGCGTGCCCCACCAGGATCGCGTCGATCCCCGGCACCTGCTCCGCCACCAACACCGCCGCGTTCTCCACGTACGGCAACTGATCCCCGTACGACGACGTGCCGCTGGTCCCCGAATGCGCCGCCACCACCACCACGTCGGCACCCATCGACCGCAGCTTGGGCACCCACTTCGCGGCCTGCTCCACCAGCCCAGGAAACGCCAGCTTCCCCTGCACGTTCGCCTTGTCCCAGATCGCGATGCCCGGATTCGTCAGACCCAGCACCGCCACCCGCACGTCCCGGCCGCGCGCCGTCCGCATCCGCTTGATCACATACGGCCGGAACGCCGGCCGCAGCGTCTTCGCATCCACCGCATTCGCCCCCAACAGCGGAAAGCGGCAACTCTCCTCGAACTTCCGCAACACCGGAATCCCGTAATTGAATTCGTGATTCCCCAGCGCCGCCGCGTCGTAGCCGATCGCATTCATCGCCCGCGCCATCGGATGCACCGGACCGCGCGGACCCGTGATCGGATCCACCTTCGCGTAGTAGTACGCCAACTGCGTGCCCTGGATGGTGTCGCCCGCGTCGATCAGCAGGGTGTTCTCCCGCCCCTTCGCGCGGCGGACGTCGTGCACCAGCGTGGAGATCTTCGCCAGGCCGACGTCGTTGTGGTCCTTGTCGTCGAACTCCGCGTCGGTGGCGTAGTCCCAGTTGAAGACGTTCCCGTGCAGATCCGTCGTCCCCATCACCGTGAACGCGTAGCGGTCCCGCCCGCGGCCCGGACCGTTCGCACCGCCCCCGCCGGCCGTCCCGACCGGCGCCGCGGCGGCAGCCGGCGCGCCCGCCCCCGCGAGCACCACCCCCGCCCCCGCCACCACGGAACCACCCAGGAACTTCCTCCGGTCGAACGTCATCGCAACTCCCAGAAAGAACACGGTGCCTGACAGCCCGCGGTGCACGCCCGGCACCGCACGGCAAGCCCGGACGCAACGACCCGGGCAACGCGCGTAGATTCTGGCGCAGCCGCCCCCGGCGCAACACCCCCCACAGGTTGCGATCCGATGACCAACCGCACCCCGCCCCCACTGTGCAACCCTGCAACTCCAGACCCCCACCCCCGCACCAGAAGGGCACCCACCCCCATGACCGACGACTTCACCACCCCCACCACCCCCACCAGCCCCACCAGCCCCACCAGCCCCTCCAATCCGGCCCTGCCCTACGGCACCCCCGACGCTCCCCGTCTCGCCGTCCGCGGCGAAGCCCGCCTCGAAGTCGACCCCGAAACCGCCCGCATCACCGTCACCGTCACCGCCCGCGGCACCGACCGCAAAACCGCCCTCACCGACCTCACCCGCCGCAACGAACACGCCCTCACCCTCATCAAGAGCTACGGCGACGCCGTCGAGAAGCTGGAAACCGGCAGCTTCACCCTCACCCCCCAACTCACCGACAAGGGCCGCCACGAACGCATCCGCGCCTACCAGGGCCGCGTCACCGTCACCGCCACCCTCAACGACTTCACCGCCCTCGGCGAACTCGCCACCCGCCTCGCCGACCTCGAACTCACCCGCGTCGACGGCCCCTGGTGGGCCCTCCGCCCTGACTCGCCCGCCCACCGCAGCGCCCGCACCCAGGCCGTCCACGAAGCCGTCCAACGCGCCCGCGAATACGCCGAAGCCCTCGGCGCCCACCTCGACGCCGTCCTCGAAATCGCCGACCTCGGCGCCGAAGGCCACCCTCAGCAACAGGGCTACGGCTTCGCAGCCCCCGGCGGCGCCCGCAGCGCCGGCCACGACGCCAGCCCCGTCCTCGACCTCGAACCCCAGCGCCAGACCGTCTACGCCAGCGTCAACGCACGCTTCACCATGACCCGTCCCGCACTGTGAGACCACTGCGCGCGAAGCCGTAATTCTGCTCATCGGAGCGGCTGAGCGCCCATTCCATTACTTGTCAACAGCCTTTCACCAAGCGGTCGTTGAGCAGTCATGTCCCCACAGTTCCCTACCGCCGGGTAAGTCATAGGGTCGAAACATGCGCCGAGCAAAGATCGTCTGCACACTAGGACCCGCCACCGACTCGTACGAGCAGATCAAAGCCCTCGTCGACGCCGGAATGGACATCGCCCGCTTCAACCTCAGCCACGGCACCTACGCCGACCACGAAGCGCGGTTCGACCGGGTCCGCAAAGCATCCGAAGAATCCCACCGCAGCGTCGGAATCCTCGCCGACCTTCAAGGCCCGAAGATCCGCCTGGGCCGATTCCGCGAAGGTCCCGTACTCCTTGAACGCGACGACGTCTTCACCATCACCGTCGAGGACGGCATCGAGGGCGACCGGCACACCTGCGGCACCACCTACCCCGGCCTCGCCGGTGACGTCACCCCCGGCGAGCGGATCCTCGTCGACGACGGCAAGGTCACCCTCGAAGTGACCGCCGTCGAAGGACCCCGCGTCCACACCAAGGTCATCGAAGGCGGCATGGTCTCCGACCACAAGGGGCTCAACCTCCCCGGCGTGGCCGTCTCCGTCCCCGCCCTCTCGGAGAAGGACCAGGACGACCTCCGCTGGGCCCTGCGCTACGGCGCCGACGTCATCGCCCTCTCCTTCGTCCGCAGCGGCCGCGACATCCAGGACGTCCACCGCATCATGCGCGAGGAGAACCGCTTCCTCCCCGTCATCGCGAAGGTCGAGAAGCCCCAGGCCGTCGAGAACGTCGACGACATCGTCGCCGCCTTCGACGGCATCATGGTCGCCCGCGGCGACCTCGGCGTCGAAATGCCCCTGGAAACGGTCCCGATCGTCCAGAAGCGCGCCGTCAAACTCGCCCGACGCAACGCCAAGCCGGTCATCGTCGCCACCCAGATGCTCGACTCGATGATCGACAACTCCCGCCCCACGAGGGCCGAGGCGAGCGACGTGGCCAACGCGATCATCGACGGCACCGACGCCGTGATGCTCTCCGGCGAGACCAGCGTCGGCAAGTACCCCACCGAGACGGTCCGCACCATGAGCCGCATCGTCGAGGCCGCCGAGGAGGACATCCTCGCCAAGGGGCTCCCGCCGCTGACCGAACGCAGCAAGCCGCGTACCCAGGGCGGCGCCGTCGCCCGCGCCGCCGCCGAGATGGGTGACTTCCTCGGCGCGAAGTTCCTCGTCGCCTTCACCCAGTCCGGCGACACCGTCCGCCGCCTCTCCCGCTACCGCTCGCCCATCCCCCTCCTCGCCTTCACCCCCGACCCCGCCACCCGCTCCCAGCTCAACCTCACCTGGGGCGTGGAGACCTTCCTCGGCCCCACCGTCAACTCCACCGACGAGATGGTCGCCCAGGTCGACGAGCAGCTGCTGAAGATCGGGCGCTGCGAGAAGGGCGACGTCGTCATCATCACCGCCGGCTCCCCGCCCGGCGTCCCGGGCTCCACCAACCTCGTCCGCGTCCACCACATCGGCGAGGACGACATCCACCCGCCGCGGTAACCGTCCCGCCGCACACACCGCACCACCGCACCACGAAGAGCTGGGCCGAGGTACCTGACTGCCGTCCCTGTCAGTACTTCGGCCCGATGTGTTGGTCCATGAGGGCCACGGAATCGCGCTTGGCGACGGAGACGGTCTTCGCCGCGCGGGACTGACGGGTGTGCTTCCAGGCGACTCCGGTCCTGTCCAGGGCGTCGGTGTAGAGCCGCAATATGTCGGTGGACGTATTGGTGAAGAAGTACCTCGGGTACGCGTAGCGTTTGCGCTCGCCGCCGACCGTCCGCGTCGTCCAGTTGGTGATGCGGCATCCGTCGGAGTGGACGAGCCCTCGGATGAACTCCCAGGGATGGTCGTGAACGATCCCCTGCTGCCACCCTTCGAGGGCGATCGGCCGCTCGTGCTTCTTGCCGGGGCCGTGCTGAGGAAACATGCACGGTAAGTGCTTGGAGTAGATCTTCACGTTGTGGCAGCCCTGCTTGCGCACCCGGCACACCGAGTTGTCCGGGAAGACCGTCCGCATGGCGGTCTCGCAGTCGTCCATGAGGCCGGGCCAGTTGTCGTCGCACGTGATCATGAGGCTCGGCACGCGGTGCCCCGAGTAACGGATGATGTGGCCGTCGCCGAGGTAGAGCGCCAGGAGGTAGGAGTAGGCCGCTTCGTCGACCTCGCGGCCGTCACAGCGAGGGCACGGCGGGTCATGGCGCCCTGGGCACTCGCCGCGTTTGGCGCGATCCATGTGTCGCCAGTAGCCGATGGTGCCGAGAGGGACGTCCAGAGCGCGGGCGACGTCTGCGTTGCTCGCCCCCGCGCGGAGCCTGGCGACTGCCTGCTGACGTACGTGTGTGTCGTGAATTCGCATACCGTCACTGTGCGTGACAGGATGTGCGGAAGAAATGATTCAGGGAGAACTTCACGAGAAGGTGAAATTCCGCTTGATCTGTGAGTGCCGGGTGCGGGATTCGAACCCGCAAGCCCTTTCGGGCAGATGTGTTTGAGACATCCGTGTATGCCATTCCACCAACCCGGCCGGCGGCACGAGACACCATACCGTGTGAGTGACGGCGGCCGCCTCTAGGTAGGCTGCAAGGGCACCACCTGCCTGGAACGAGGAGTCCCCTTGAGCGCCGCCGAGCCCCAGCAGCCCGTCGCCGATGACGACCAGTCGCACGTCCCGCCGCTGACCACGCGCGTCGTGATCGCCGAGGACGAGGCGCTGATCCGCCTCGACCTCAAGGAGATGCTGGAGGAAGAGGGCTACTCCGTCGTCGGTGAGGCCGGAGACGGTCAGACGGCCGTGGAACTGGCCCGGGAGCACCGCCCCGATCTGGTGATCCTGGACGTGAAGATGCCGGTCCTGGACGGCATCTCGGCGGCCGAGAAGATCGCCGAGGAGAGCATCGCGCCGGTCCTGATGCTGACCGCCTTCTCGCAGCGCGAGCTGGTGGAGCGGGCCCGGGACGCGGGCGCCATGGCGTACCTGGTCAAGCCGTTCAGCAAGAGCGATGTCGTGCCGGCCATCGAGATGGCGGTGTCGCGGTTCACGGAGCTGCGGGCGCTGGAGAAGGAGGTCGTCGACCTCACCCAGCGGCTGGAGACGCGGAAGCTGGTTGACCGGGCGAAGAGCATCCTCCAGACCCAGTACGGGCTGACGGAGCCGGCCGCGTTCCGGTGGATCCAGAAGACGTCGATGGACCGCCGGCTGTCGATGCACCAGGTGGCCGAGGCGGTCATCCAGGACGCGGCGGAGCGCCAGCAGTCCAAGGAGCAGTCCAAGGAGCAGCCGAAGGAGCAGGACAAGGGCGAGTAGGCCCGGTTCGGTTCGTCGGTCGCCGGCGGTGTCCTCAGGGACGCCGCCGGCGATTTCGCGTGTGCGGGGTGGTCGCGGGTGCGGGCCGGCGGCGTTCAGTCCTCGCCGAGGTAGGTCTTGCGGACGGAGGCGTCGCCCAGGAGGCGGGCGCCGGTTCCGGAGAGGGCGATGCGGCCGGTTTCCATGACGTGGGCCTCGTCGGCGAGGGAGAGCGCGGCGTGGGCGTTCTGTTCGACGAGGAGGATGGTGGTGCCCTGGTCGCGGAGCGCGCGGATGGTGTCCGTGATGGTGCGCATCATGATCGGTGAGAGGCCCATGGAGGGCTCGTCGAGCATGAGGAGCTTGGGGCGGGACATCAGGGCGCGGCCCATGGCGAGCATCTGTTGTTCGCCGCCGGAGAGGGTGCCGGCGGGTTGGCGGCGGCGTTCGCCGAGGACGGGGAAGAGGTCGTAGACGCGTTGCACGTCGGTGGCGATGCCGGCGGTGTCGGTGCGCAGGAAGGCGCCGAGTTGGAGGTTCTCGGCGATGGTGAGGCGGGGGAAGAGGCGGCGGCCTTCGGGGGAGTGGGCGAGGCCGCGTTGGACGATCTTGTGGGCGGGGACGTCGTCGAGTGGGCGTCCGTCGAAGGTGATCTTTCCGGTGTGCGGGGTGAGCAGGCCGGAGAGGGTGCGCAGGGTGGTGGTCTTGCCGGCGCCGTTGGTGCCGATGAGGGTGACGACCTGGCCGGCATGGACGGTGAAGGAGATGCCCTTGACGGCTTCGATCTTGCCGTAGGCGACGTGCAGGTCCTCGACTTCGAGCAGCGGGGTCATGGGGCGTCTCCGGTGGCGTCTCCGGTGGTGTCGGGGGTGAGGTCGGTGGGTGGGGTGTCCGTGGTGCCCAGGTAGGCGGCGATGACGCGGGTGTCGGCCTGGACGGTGCGGGGGGTGCCTTCGGTGAGTTTGCGGCCCTGGACGAGGACGGCGACCCGGTCGCAGAGGCCGAAGATGAACCGCATGTCGTGTTCGATGACGAGGACGGCGGTGCCGCGGTCGCGGATGGCGTGGACGAGTTCCTGGGTGGCGCGGGTCTCCTGGGGGTTCATGCCGGCGGTGGGTTCGTCGAGGAGGAGGAGTCCGGGTTCGCTGGCGAGGGCGCGGGCGATTTCGAGCTTGCGCTGTTCGCCGTAGGGGAGGTTGCGGGCCAGGTGGTCGCGTTTGGCGGCGAGCCCGGTGAAGTCGAGGAGTTCCATGGCGCGTTGGGTGCTGTGGTGTTCGGCGCGGGTGAAGGCGGGGGTGCGCAGGAGTGCGGACCAGAGTCCTTCCCGGGTGCGGGTGTGGCGTCCTACGAGGACGTTTTCCAGGACGGTCATGTTGGCGAAGAGGCGGATGTTCTGGAAGGTGCGGGCGATGCCGGCTTGGGTGACGAGGTGGGGTTTGCGGGAGAGGCGGGTGCCTCGGTAGCTGACGGTGCCGTCGGTGGGGGTGTAGAGCCCGGTGAGGCAGTTGAAGAAGGTGGTTTTTCCGGCGCCGTTGGGGCCGATGAGGCCGACGATTTCGCCGGTGCGGACGGTGAGGTCGACGTCGCGGACGGCGGTGAGGCCGCCGAAGCGCATGGTGACGTCGGTGGCGCGGAGGAGGGTGTCGGCGGCGGGGTCCGGGGTGGGGGCGGTGGTGGGTGTGGTCATGGGGTCACGCCTTTGCCTGGGGGGTGCCGAGGGTGCCGGTGGGGTCGGTGAGGCCGTCCCGGGCGGCGTCCGTGGGTGCCCCCGTGGCGCGGGGTGGGTCGGTGTCGTGGAATTCGAGGCGCTTGCGGCGGTCGGGGACGAGTCCTTCGGGGCGGTAGCGCATGAGGAGGACGAGGGCGATGCCGAAGAGGAGGAGTTGGTAGTCCTGGAGGAAGTCGAGTTTGGCGGGGATGAGGAAGAGCAGGGCGGCGCCGACGAGCGGGCCGCTGAGGGTGCCCATGCCGCCGAGGATGACGGCGGCGAGGAGGAAGGCGGAGTTGGGGGGTTGGGGGCCGGCGAACTGGAATTGTTCGGGGGTGGCGGTGGTTACTACGTGTGCATGGACGGTTCCGGCGAGTCCGGCGAGGGCGGCGCCGAGGGCGAAGGCGAGGAGGCGGAGGCGGAAGCTGTTGATGCCCATGGCGACGGCCGCGGTCTCGTCCTCGCGGATGGCGATCCAGGCGCGGCCGATGCGGGAGGCGGCGGCGCGTCGGAAGACGAGGACGACGAAGGCCGTGACGAGGATCATCAGCAGGTAGTAGTTGCCGTAGGGGGCGAGGGGGAGGCCGAGGAGGTGGTGGGGTTCGCCGAAGTTGAAGCCGAGGATCTCCAGGTTGGGGATGTTCGGGATGCCCATGGCGCCGTTGGTGATGTCGGGGCCGGTGGTGCCGTTGAGGTTGAGCATGGCGATGCGGAAGATCTCGCCGAAGCCGAGGGTGACGATGGCGAGGTAGTCGCCGCGCAGGCGCAGGGTGGGCGCGCCGATGAGGACGCCGAAGACGAGTGAGGCGGCGGCGCCGGTGAGCAGGGCGGCCCAGAAGGGGAAGTGCAGGCCGAGGGCGGATTCGGGGGAGCCGGAGACGAGGGCGGCCGCGTAGGCGCCGACGCCGAGGAAGGCGACGTAGCCGAGGTCGAGGAGTCCGGCGAGTCCGACGACGACGTTGAGGCCCAGGGCGACGGTGGCGAAGATCAGGATGTTGGCGCCGATGAGGGTGTACTGGTCGGTGTCCTGGGTGAACGGGAAGAGCGCGGCGGCGAGGAAGGCCGCGCCGAGGGCGGTCCCGCGGTGCCGGTGGGCGAGCGCGGTGAGCCGGGCGAGGAGTCCGGCGCGGTGGAGGGCGGGGACGGCGAGGGCGACGAGCAGGAGGTAGCCGATGAAGGGGGCGCCGTCGTCGGTGTCGATGCCGTAGGTGAAGGCGAGCAGGGCGGTGGCGGTGGCGCCGGCGAGGGCCAGGTGCTCGCCCCAGGCGGGCAGGGGGCGTTCGGGCGGTCTGAGGGGGCCGGGGGTGAGGGCGGCGGTCAGGCGGTGTCGGAGGTTGGCGGGGGGTGGACCGGTGGGGTGGTCGGGGGGCAGGGCGAGGGCGCCGAGGAGGGTGACGAGGGCGGTGGCGCCGGCGAGGTAGCCGCCGGGTTCGAGGTTGACCAGGCCGCCGAGTTGGAAGGCGATGGCGGTGAGGGTGAAGGCGGTGGCGGCGGAGGTGGCGAGGGCGGCGAGCAGTACGGGGGCGGTGCGGCCGGCGGGGGTGAGCCAGCGCAGGCCGGGGAGGCCGTGGGCGGAGGCGGCGAGGAGCAGGGTGAGGAGGGCGCCGGTGAGGGTGACGAGTTGGAGGCCGGCGGGCGAGCCGTAGGAGGTCAGGTCGCCGGGGAAGTCGTGGGTCCAGGTCCAGGGGAGGCCGGTGGTGGCGGCGGTGGCGAGGGCGCCGGTCGCGGTGGTGAGGCGGGCGGTGCGGGCGGGCAGGGGGAGGAGGCCCCGGGGGGCGGCGTTGGGGAGGGTGGTCATCGGTATCACGCCCGATCCGCGACGCGTTCGCCCAGGAGGCCCTGGGGCCGCAGGAGGAGTACGAGGATGAGGAGGACGAAGGCCCAGACGTCTTTCCAGGCGCCGCCGCCGAACTGCGCCATGCCGGGGAGGTGTTCGACGTAGGCGGTGGCGAGGGATTCGGCGATGCCGAGGACGAGGCCGCCGAGCATGGCGCCGTAGATGTTGCCGATGCCTCCGAGGACGGCGGCGGTGAAGGCTTTGAGGCCCATGATGAAGCCCATGCGGAACTGCACTTCGCCGGTGCGCAGTCCGTAGGCGACGGCGGCGACGCCGGCGAAGGCGGCGCCGATTGCGAAGGCGAGGACGATGATGCGGTCGGTGTTGATGCCCATGAGGCGGGCGGTGTCGGGGTCTTGGGCGGTCGCCTGCATGGCGCGGCCGGTGCGGGTGCGGGCGACGTAGAGGCCGAGGGCGGTCATGCACAGGGGGGCGGCGATGAGGACGAAGAGGTCGCCGCGCTGGACGGTGGCGCCGAGGAGGTCGAGGGCGTGGCCCTTGAACTGCGGGAAGACGCGGGCTTGTTTGCCGTCGGGGTACCACTTCCAGACGGCTTGTTGCAGGGCGATGGACAGGCCGATGGCGGTGATGAGGGGGGCGAGGCGGGGGGCGCGGCGGAGCGGGCGGTAGGCGAATCGTTCCGCCGCGACGGCGATGAGGACGGACACCGCGACGCCGCCGAGGAGCATGGCGGGCAGGGCGAGGGTGAGGGCGGTGCCGGTGGGGAGGGCGAGGTAGACGGTGAGGGAGCCGAATCCGCCGACCATGAAGATCTCGCCGTGGGCGAAGTTGATGAGCTGGACGATGCCGTAGACCATCGTGTACCCGATCGCGATGAGGCCGTACATCGCGCCGAGGATGAGTCCGTTGGCCAGCTGTTGCGGCAGTTCGGTCACCGCAGGGCCTCCGTGGGGTGGGAAGGTGTGCGTTTCCGTGGTGCCGGGGGCCGCGCCGGGGCGGGGAGGGGCCGGGCGCGGCCCGGTGGGGGCCGGTGCCGGTCGGTCAGCTCTTGTCGAACTTCTTGAATTCCGCGCTGAAGCGGGAGACCCAGGCGTTCTTCTCGACCTGGTACGCGGTGATCATGGTGTTGGTGGTGTCGCCGTACGCGTCGAAGGCGATGTGGCCGGTGACGCCGTCGAAGGTGACGGTGTTCATGGCGGCGGTGACCTTCTTGCGGGCGTCGTCGGGGAGTTTGCCGTTGTTGTCGGCGACTGCCTTCTTGACGGCCTGGATGAGGGCCCAGGTGGCGTCGTAGGTGGAGCCGCCGTACGCCTCGTAGGACTCCTTGAAGCCGGCGGCCTTGTAGTCGGCGATGAACTTCTTGGCGGAGGCGAGCTGTTCGACGGGCTTGCCGACGGAGGACGCGTAGTCGCCCTGGGCCCGCTTGTTGAGTTTGATGTAGTCGGCGCTGTACATGCCGTCGCCGCCCATGAGGGGGACGGTGACGCCGCCGTCCTTCAGCTGCTGGCTGAGCGGGCCGGAGGCGGGGTACTCACCGCCGTAGAAGACCATGTCGGGGGCGGCGGTCTTGGCCTTGGAGACGACGGCCTTGAAGTCGCGGTCGTCGGGGCTGATGTGGTCGGTGCCGACGACGGTGCCGCCGAGTTTGGTGAACTGGTCCTTGAAGGAGGAGGCCAGTCCGGTGCCGTAGGTCTTCTGGTCGTCGATGACGTAGGCCGTCTTGGCCTTCATCTTCTCCCAGGCGTACTGGCCGTCGAAGGCGCCCTGCACCTCGTCGGTGGTGGCGGTGCGGAAGTAGGTGGGGAATTGGCGGGTGCGCTTGTTCTTCTTCCAGTCCTTGCCCTGGGTGAGGTCGGGGGTGGTGTTGGCGGGGGATATCAGGGTGACGCCGTTTTGCTGGGAGACCTGTTGCATGGACTGGGCGACGCCGGAGTTGAGCGGGCCGACGATGCCGAGGACGGCGGTGTCGCCGGCGAGTTTGGTGGCGTTCTGCTGGCCGACGTTGGGCAGCGCCTTGTCGTCGAGGGGTTCGAGCTTGAAGGTGACGCCTTTGACCTCGCCCGTCTTGTTGGCGATATTGACGGCGAGTTGGGCGGAGTTGCGGATGCCGAGGCCGAGGGCGGAGAGTTCGCCGGTGGTCGGGGCGTCGAGGCCGATGACGACGCTGGTCTTCCCGTCGTCGGCGGCGTTGCCGTCGCCGCGGGATCCGCAGGCGGTGAGGGTGAGGGCGCCGGTGGTCAGTGCGGTGGTGAGGAAGAGCAAGGAACGGTGACGCACGATCAGTCCTTTCCTTGGCCGCGGCCACGGCTGACGCCTGGCCGGATCGCGCGCCGGGCCGTACGGGGCGGTGCGAGGGGCGTGCGCGGGGCGCCCGGCGGCGCAGTGACTGGCGGTGAACTCTAGAGTGCGCCGCGGCTGGCCGGAACTGACGCTGTCGAGCTTGTGACGCTCTTGTTATGACCTTCTATGAGCGTTTTGCCGTCACGCTCCTTACCGGGTGGGTCGGTGGAGCGGAGGGCCAACTCGCACTTCTGGCGCGGAGTTGGGCCGGTGGCGCCGCCGTGACGTCCGGGAACCGCGGGACGCGGCTCGGGGGTGGATGTTCGGCCGGGCGACCGACCGGCGCGCGCGTCACGCAGGGTCACGGGACGGCGAACGGCCCCGCCCCGGGGGTCCGGGACGGGGCCGTGACGGCCGGCGTCGGGGCGCCGGCCGGTTGGCCGGTATCCGACGTCAGGCGCGGTACATGCCGGGGTCGGCGTCGCGCAGCAGGCAGGTCAGGCGGGCGCTGCAGACCCGCTTGCCGGCTTCGTCGGTGAGGGTGACCTCGTAGGTGGTGGTGGACCGGCCGCGGTGCACGGGCGTGGCCACGCCGGTGATCAGTCCCGAGCGGACGCCGCGGTGGTGGGTGCAGTTGAGGTCGACGCCGACGGCCGCCTTGGTCGGGCCGCCGTGCAACATCGCGCCCACCGAGCCGAGGGTCTCGGCCAGCACCGCGGAGGCGCCGCCGTGCAGCAGTCCGTAGGGCTGGGTGTTGCCCTCGACGGGCATGGTGCCGACGACGCGCTCGGGGCCGGCCTCGGTGACCCGGATGCTCATCCGCTCGCCCAGGTGTCCGGCGGAGAACAGGGCGGGCAGGTCGACCCCGATGCCGGCCCACTGGTCGAGGATCTCCTGCGGGAACGTGGTCGTGCTCTGCTCACCCATGGACTGCTCCGTTTCGCTCGCCCTCGAACGTGCCCTTGATCGTCGCGGATCTGGGCCCGTTCCTATCAGGTCTTCGGGCGGGCACCCGTGGCGGGGTGCCCCTTGGCGGCAGGGGTCGCGTGCCGCCCCCGGCGCTCAGCCCTCCGGCGCTGCCTCCAGCCGGACGACCACCGACTTCGAGGCGGGGGTGTTGCTGGTGTCCGCGGTGTGGTCCAGCGGGACCAGGACGTTGGTCTCCGGGTAGTAGGCGGCCGCGCAGCCGCGGGCGGTGGGGTAGTGCACCACCCGGAAGCCGGGGGCGCGCCGTTCGCTGCCGTCGGTCCACTCGCTGACCAGGTCGGCGTAGGCGCCGTCGGCGAAGCCCAGTCGGTCGGCGTCGTCGGGGTTGACGAGGACGACCCGGCGGCCGTTCTTGATGCCGCGGTAGCGGTCGTCGAGGCCGTAGATGGTGGTGTTGTACTGGTCGTGCGAGCGCAGCGTCTGCAGGAGCAGCCGGCCTTCGGGGGCGGTGGGGAACTCCACCGGGGCGGCGGTGAAGTTGGCCTTCCCGGTGGCGGTGGGGAAGCTGCGGCTGTCCCGGGGGGCGTGCGGCAGGGCGAAGCCTCCGGGGTGGGCGACCTTGGCGTTGAAGTCCTCGAAGCCGGGGATGACGCGGGCGATCCGGTCGCGGATCGTGGCGTAGTCCTGCTCGAAGTCCTCCCAGGGGGTGCTGCTGCGGTCGCCCAGGACGCGGCGGGCGAGGCGGGCGACGATGGCCGGCTCGGAGAGCAGTCGGGGGCCGGCGGGCTCCAGGCGGCCGCGGGAGGCGTGCACCATGCCCATGGAGTCCTCGACGGTCACGAACTGGTCGCCGCTCGCCTGGCGGTCGCGTTCGGTGCGGCCCAGGGTCGGCAGGATCAGGGCGCGGGCGCCGGTCACCGCGTGGGAGCGGTTGAGCTTGGTGGAGACGTGCACGGTGAGGCGGGCGCGGCGGACGGCGGCCTCGGTGACGTCCGTGTCGGGGGTGGCGGAGACGAAGTTGCCGCCCATGGCGAAGAAGACCTTCGCGTGTCCGTCGCGCAGGGCGCGGATGGCGCGGACGACGTCGTAGCCGTGCTCGCGGGGCGGGGCGAAGCCGAACTCCTCCTCCAGGGCGTCGAGGAAGGCCGGGGCGGGCCGTTCGAAGATGCCCATGGTGCGGTCGCCCTGGACGTTGCTGTGTCCCCGTACGGGGCAGACGCCGGCTCCGGGGCGGCCGATGTTGCCGCGCAGCAGGAGGAAGTTGACGACTTCCTGGATGGTGGGCACGGAGTGCTTGTGCTGGGTCAGGCCCATCGCCCAGCACACGATGGTGCGTTCGGAGGCGAGGACCATGGCGAGGGCGCGCTCGATCTCGTCGTGGGTGAGGCCGGTGGCGCGCAGCGTGTCGTCGGCGTCCTCGCCGGCGCGGGCCAGGGCCGCGAACTCCTCGAAGCCGTGGGTGTGTTCGCGCAGGAAGTCCTCGTCGAGGGCGCCGTCCGTCTCCAGGATGCGCCGGTTGAGGGCGCGGAAGAGGGCCTGGTCGCCGCCGAGCCGCACCTGGAGGAAGAGGTCGGTCAGGGCGGTGCCGCCGCCGGCCAGGCCGCGCGGGGTCTGGGGGTTCTTGAACCGCTCCAGGCCGGCCTCGGGCAGCGGGTTGATCGAGATGATCTTGGCGCCGCCGGCCTTGGCCTTCTCCAGCGCGCTGAGCATCCGGGGGTGGTTGGTGCCCGGGTTCTGGCCGGCGACGATGATCAGGTCGGCCTTGTAGAGGTCCTCCAGCAGGACGCTGCCCTTGCCGACGCCGAGGGTGTCGGTCAGTGCCGAGCCCGAGGACTCGTGGCACATGTTGGAGCAGTCGGGGAGGTTGTTGGTGCCGAACTCGCGGGCGAAGAGCTGGTAGAGGAAGGCGGCTTCGTTGCTGGTCCGGCCGGAGGTGTAGAAGACGGCCTCGTCGGGGGAGTCGAGGGCGGTGAGCTCCTCGGCGATGAGGTCGAAGGCGCGCTCCCAGGTGACCGGCTCGTAGCGCTCGGCGCCCTCGGGGAGGTACATGGGGTGGGTGAGGCGGCCCTGCTGGCCGAGCCAGTAGCCGCTGCGGGTGGCGAGGTCCGCGACCGGGTGGGCGGCGAAGAAGTCGGGGGTGACCCGCCGCAGGGTGGCTTCCTCGGCGACGGCCTTGGCGCCGTTCTCGCAGAATTCGGCGGCATGCCGCTTGTCGCCCTCGGGCCAGGCGCAGCCGGGGCAGTCGAAGCCGTTCTTCTGATTGACCCGCAGCAGGGTGAGGGCGGTGCGGCGCACGCCCATCTGCTGCTGGGAGATCTTCAGCGCGTGGGTGATGGCCGGGACGCCGACCGCCGAGTGCTGGGGCGCGCTGACCTCGGGCGCGTCTTGGACCGGGTCCGAAGCGGGCGGCTTGCCTGCCATGGCGCTCTCCCTGGGGTCGTGTGCCGGGGGCCGCCGGGTCGCGGCGGATCGTTGCCGTACACATCTGATTCGTGCGCCTCCGATCCTGTCATGGACGGGCCGGGGCGAGTAAGGGGACCGCGCGGCGGTGGGCGCGGCGCGGCAGGGGCCCCGGGCGCTCTGCGGGGCGGTCCGTCGGCCCGGCGGATCCCGCCGCGGCGGGGATTGTCAGTGGACCGTGGCAGGATCGGGGGCGTGGCAGGAAAGGCAGCGAAGATGAGCGAAGCGACCGGCACCGAGGCGGCGTGCAGCCGTCCACGCCTGCTCCTGATGGACGGGCATTCCATGGCGTACCGGGCGTTCTTCGCCCTGCCCGTGGAGAATTTCACCACCGCGACCGGGCAACCGACCAACGCGATCTACGGCTTCGCGTCGATGCTCGCGAACACCCTGCGTGACGAGGCGCCCACGCACTTCGCGGTGGCGTTCGACGTCTCCCGCAAGACCTGGCGCTCCGAGGAGTTCCCCGAGTACAAGGCGAACCGCTCCAAGACGCCCGACGAGTTCAAGGGCCAGGTCGAGCTGATCGGCGAGCTCCTCGACGCGATGCACGTCAAGCGCTTCGCGGTGGACGGCTTCGAGGCCGACGACGTGATCGCCACGCTGGCCACCCAGGCCACCGCCCAGGGCTTCGAGGTCGCCATCGTCACCGGCGACCGCGACTCCTTCCAGCTGGTCTCCGAGGACGTCACGGTCCTCTATCCGACCAAGGGCGTCTCGGAGCTGACGCGCTTCACCCCGGAGAAGGTCGCCGAGAAGTACGGCCTGACCCCCGCCCAGTACCCGGACTTCGCGGCCCTGCGCGGCGACCCGTCGGACAACCTCCCGGGCATCCCGGGCGTCGGCGAGAAGACCGCCACCAAGTGGATCAACCAGTTCGGTTCGTTCGCCGAGCTGGTGGCGCGCGTCGACGAGGTCAAGGGCAAGGCCGGGCAGAACCTCCGCGACCACCTGGAGTCGGTCAAGCTCAACCGCCGGCTGACCGAGATGGTCCGCGACGTCGAGCTGTCCTGCGGCCCCGCCGAGCTGACCCGCGCGCCCTACGACCGCGAGGCCCTCAAGGTCTTCCTCAACGCCCTGGAGATCCGCAACCAGGGCCTGCGGGACCGCCTCCTGGCCGTGGACCCGGGCGCCGCCGAGAGCGCCGAGCCGGTCGAGCCGGCCGCCGGCGTCGAGGTGGACGGCACGGTCCTCGGCACCGGCCAGCTCGCCCCGTGGCTGGCCGAGCACGGCACCGGACCGCTGGGCGTGGCCACCGTCGACGTGTGGACGCTGGGCAGCGGCAGCGTCGCCGAGGTGGCGCTGGCCACCGGGCACGGCCCGGCCGCCTGGTTCGACCCGTCCCAGCTGGACGAGGCCGACGAGCGGGCCTTCGCCGCCTGGAGCGCCGATGCGGCCCGCCCCAAGGTGATGCACAACGCCAAGGGCCTGATGCGGGTCTTCGGCGAGCACGGCTGGCGCATCGACGGCGTCGCCATGGACACCGCACTCGCCGCCTACCTGGTCACGCCCGGCCGCCGCTCCTTCGCGCTGGACGCCCTCTCCATCGAGTACCTCGGTCGCGACCTCGCCCCGGCCGCCGCCGGCGACGGGCAGTTGGCGTTCGGCGCGGACGAGCAGGCCGAGGCGGAGGCCCTGATGGCGCAGGCCCGCACGGTCCTGGACCTCGGGACGGCCTTCGGTGCGAAGCTGGCCGAGGTCGGCGCCACCGACCTGCTGCGCGACGTCGAGCTGCCCACCAGCGAGCTGCTCGCCCGGATGGAGCGGGCCGGCATCGCCGCCGACCGCGGCTGGCTGGAGCGCATGGAGCAGCAGTTCGCGGGCGCCGTGCAGCAGGCCGTCAAGGAGGCGCACGCCGCCGCCGGCCACGAGTTCAACCTCGGCTCGCCCAAGCAGCTCCAGGAGGTCCTCTTCGGCGAGCTGGCCCTGCCCAAGACCAAGAAGACCAAGACCGGCTACACCACCGACGCCGACGCACTGGCCTGGCTGGCCGGCCAGACCGACAACGAACTCCCGGTGATCATGCTCCGGCACCGGGAGCAGGCCAAGCTGCGCACCACGGTCGAGGGCCTGATCAAGACCATCGCCGCGGACGGCCGGATCCACACCACCTTCAACCAGACCGTCGCCGCCACCGGCCGCCTGTCCTCCACCGACCCCAACCTGCAGAACATCCCGGTGCGGACGGACGAGGGCCGGGCGATCCGCCGCGGCTTCGTCGTCGGCGAGGGCTTCGAGTCGCTGCTGACCGCCGACTACAGCCAGATCGAGCTGCGGGTGATGGCGCACCTCTCCGAGGACGAGGGCCTGATCGAGGCGTTCACCTCCGGCGAGGACCTCCACACCACCGTCGCCTCGCAGGTCTTCTCGGTCGACAAGACCGCGGTCGACCCGGAGATGCGCCGCAAGATCAAGGCGATGTCGTACGGCCTGGCCTACGGACTCTCCGCGTTCGGACTCTCCCAGCAGCTGGGCATCCAACCCGACGAGGCCCGCAAGCTGATGGACACCTTCTTCGAGCGGTTCGGCGGGGTGCGCGAGTACCTCCAGCGGGTCGTCGAGGAGGCCCGCGCCACCGGCTACACCGAGACGATCCTGGGCCGCCGCCGCTACCTGCCCGACCTCAACAGCGACAACCGCCAGCGTCGCGAGATGGCCGAGCGGATGGCGCTGAACGCCCCGATCCAGGGCACCGCAGCCGACATCGTCAAGATCGCGATGCTGCGGGTCGACGTGGCGCTGCGCGCGGCGGAGCTGTCTTCCCGGATGCTGCTCCAGGTCCACGACGAAATCGTGGTCGAGGTGGCCCCCGGCGAGCGCGCCGCGGTCGAAGAGCTGGTCCGCAGGGAGATGGCCGCCGCCGTCGAACTCCGCGCCCCGCTCGACGTCTCGGTCGGCTCCGGCGCGGACTGGGAGTCGGCGGCGCACTGACCGCCGCCCGGGGCGTACGGTGCCCGCGCCGTACGCCCCGTCCCGGGCCGCCGCGTCAGGCGGCCCCGGCGCCCGCCGGACGCCCGGGCGCGGTCCCGTCCGCCGCGGCGCCGCGTAGCCGGACCCTGCGGTCCACCAGCCGGAACGCCGCCGCACAGGCCAGCAGCCCCGGTACGAGCCCGGCGCCCGCCCCGAAGAGCAGGTCCGGCAGGTAGTCGAACCACCCCACCGCCGCCCCGTGGACGGCGTACGCCCGCACCGTGCGGTAGCCGGCGCCCAGCAGCACCCCCAGGACGACCGGGGCGGCGAGCAACAGCCGCAGTCGCAGCGACAGTTCGGGAGCCGCGCGCCCCGTGCCGCCCGCACCTGCCGCGGGGCGCCGCCGCAGCGCCGTCCACAGGAACCACCCGATCCCCACCAGCGCCAGCGCCGAGGTCCCGTACTGCACGTACATGGCCAGCGGACGGTCGCCCACCACCGTGTTGAGCGCGGGGACCAGCCGGGTGCCCCAGCGGCCGGGATGGGTGAAGGCGTCCCACACCACGTGGGACGCCGAGCCGAGCACCGCCGACACCGCGAACCACCCCACCAGCGCCGCCCGTTCGCGCAGCGGCCGCGGCCGCCGCACCCCGCCCCCGACGAACGCCCCGAGCCGCTCCCACCCGCCCGGCGGCAGCAGCGCCAGCAGCGGCGCGCGCACCAGCAGCCAACCGCCGACCAACACCGCGGTGAGCAGCACGTCCACCGTCACCACCCCGACCGGGGCGTGGGTGGCCGCGCCGAACGCCATACCGCCGGGAACCACGGTGCCGGCGTAGTACGTCACATCCGGGGCGAACGAGCCGGCGACCAGCGCCGAGGCGACCAGGGGACCGCGCGCCGCGCCGGTTCGACGGACGAGCGGCAGGACCGCGGCGGCATGGCTCAGGGTGAACGGCATCTGCCCCTCCTCGATCGATTCGGTTCATTATGTGGCCGATGGGAGTAGTGGCTGTGCGGCCCGAGTTGCCGTAGTGTCGCCGCAGTTGAGGCGCTGGGGAGCGCCCTACGGCGGCACGCACGAAGTGCCGGGGAAACCGGCGCCGCGCGCGGCAGTCGAGACGGAGGGGACACCAGGTATGGCAGCCACATTCCGGCGGCGCCTTCACAGGGGAGCGGCCTCGACGGCGGTGGCAGCGGCGGCGCTGGCCGCGCTGACCGCCTCCCAGGCGCCCGGTGCCGCGGACCGCCCGGCCGGTCGCGCCGACCGCAGCCCCGCGCCACCCGCGGGCACCCCCATCGACGGCGGCTCGTCGTTCTTCACCGACGCGCCACCCCGTAAGACCCCCACCCCACCGCACAGTTCCGGCCAGCCCGGCGGCACCGGCACTCCCGTGCACGGGCCGTCCCAGGCCGGCATTCCGGCCACCGTCCTGGCCGCCTACAAGAAGGCCGAGGCCGACCTCCGCGCCTCCGCCCCCGGCTGCCGGCTGCCCTGGCAACTGCTCGCCGGCATCGGCGAGGTGGAGTCCGGCCATGCCCGGGGCGGCGCCGTCGACGCGGCGGGCACCACGCTCCAGCCGATCCTCGGCCCCCAGCTCAACGGCAACGGCTTCGCCCTGATACCCGACACCGACCACGGTCGCTACGACGGCGACTCCACCCACGACCGGGCCGTCGGGCCGATGCAGTTCATCCCCTCCACCTGGTCGCAAGGGGGCCCGGGCGGCACGGGCTGGGGCGCCGACGGCAACGGCGACGGCGTCAAGGACCCCAACAACGTCTTCGACGCCACCCTCGCCGCCGGCCGCTACCTCTGCGCCAACGGCCGCGACCTGTCGGTCCAGGCCGACCTGGACCGAGCCGTCCTCGGCTACAACGACTCCCGCGAGTACCTGCAACTGGTGCTGTCCTGGTACGGCTTCTACCAGAAGGGCACCTTCGAGGTCCCGGACGGCAAGGGCCCGCTGCCCGTACACCGCGGCGGCGGCACCGCCCACAACGATGGCGGCACGGCGAAGGGCGACCGCGGCGGCGCGAAGACCACCCCGACTGCCCCGGGCGGCACGGCCGGCCGGACGAAGCCCGACGAGCCGGCCGTCCCGGGCGGTCCGTCCGCACCCCACGGCTCCACCGGCCCCACCCACGGCGGCGGCACCGGCACCCCCGCGCCCGCCCCGAAGCCGGCCCCGGACCCGGATCCGAAGCCGGCGCCCACCCCGAAGCCGCCCGCGAAGCCCGCCCCGCTCACCGCCCTCGAAGCCGTCGGCGACAAGGATGGCAAGGCCCTCACCGCCACCGTGGGCACCGACTTCGCCACCGCGCCCCGGATCCGCGCCAAGGACGCCGACGGCAAGCCGATGGCCGGCGCGAAGATCCGCTTCGCCCTCACCGGCGCCCTCCCGCGGGGTCTCGGCTTCGTTCGGGCCGGGGGCACCCCCCTCCCCGACGGCACCACCGAGGTCACCGTGACCACCGACAAGGACGGCCTGGCCACCGCCCCGACGCTGCACGCCGGTGACACGGCCGGTCCGTTCACCGTCCGCGCCACCGCCGTCGACCGCACCGTGCGCCCCGTCGACTTCGCCGGCACCGTCACCGCCAAGCCCGCGCCGAAGGCCGACGCGCTCGCCCGGACCTCCGACGAGGCGCTCACCACCGCGGCCGGCGGCGCGTACGCCGACGACGCCGTCCGGATCAAGGCCACCTACCAGGGCAAGGCCGCGGCCGGGGTCGCGGTCACCGCGACCCTGATCACCGACGACCCGAAGAAGCCGGTCGAGAACGACCGCGGCCCCTACTTCAAGGACCCCAAGGCCACCGGCGCCGACAAGGACAAGCCGGTCCGCACCCGCACCGGCCTCACCACCGACGCGGACGGCCTGCTCACCCTCCCGAAGATCTACACCGACGCCCACGCCGGCACCTTCCGCCTCCGGCTGACCACCGCAGACGGCGCCGTGCTGACCGTCACCCTCACCGTCACGGCACCGGCCGCCGCCTCCTGACGGACCGGCCCGGCCGCACCACCACCACCGCCACCGCCGCCCCGCCCGTTCACCGGGCGGGGCGGCGGTGGCGGTGAAACGTGTTCTCATCTCGACCGCCCGTTGCTACCGTGCCCCCGCCCTGACGCAGCATCAGTTCAGTTCTCCGGGAGGACGGCCATGCGCGCCCTGATAGCAGCCGCGGTCGGCCTGGCCGCGGCGCTCGCCCTCATCTTCACCGTCACCGCCATCGGCGCCCCCGAGGGCCGCACCTCCCCCAAACCGCTGTTGACCACCGTCCCCGCACACCCCTGAGGGAGGGCCGCCACCGCCATGCGCCGAACCCCGCCCGGCAAAGGGGCGCACCCGTCAAAGCCGCCGAGAGGGATGCGCCGCACCGCGAGCCTCGTCCTGCTCGGCCTCGCCGCCTTCTTCACCGCCCTGTCCCCGCTGATGCGGTGGTACGCCTTCCCCCGCCTCGCCAAGATCCCGCCCAGCCAGTACCAGGACATGGTGCTCCAGGCCCGGCCCGCCACCCTCCTCGACTACGGCACCATGAAGGCCCGGCGGGTTCCCGAGGTCACCATCGTGCAGACCCTCAAGGGCGACGTCGCCGAGGCCCACCGGATCGAACGCAGCACCGGCCGCGACGTCGTGGTCTGGAACGCGCTCTCCTACGTGGCCGGCCCCGACGGCAAGATGGTCTCCGAGATCCCCGAGCGCTACATCTTCGACGCGCACTCCCAGGACCCGGTCCACGCCGCCGGCGAGATGGTCGACGGCGACCCCGTGCGCCGGTCCGGCATTGAGTACAAGTGGCCGTTCCTCACCGAGAAGCGCGACTACTCCTACTTCGACCCGCAGACCCGCACCTCCGCCCCCATCCACTACAAGGGCACCCGGACCTTCCACGGCCTGGAGGTCTACTACTTCGAGCAGACCATCCCCTGGACCAAGGTCCCACTCCCCAAGAAGATGCCGGTCAAGGGGATCACCCCGCAGGCCGTCGAGAAGATGGGCACCACCCGCTGGTACTCCACCACGCGGATGTTCTGGGTCGACCCGGTCACCGGAGCCCCGGTCAACGGCGAGGAGATCCACAAGGAGGAGCTGCGCGGCGGCCAACTGCTGCCCGGCGGCGGGAAGGTCACCGCCTTCGCCGGTCACGTCAAGATGCGCGCCGACTACGTCGACTCCACGCTGGCCCTCGTCACGTCCCAACGCACCCTCGTCCTGCTGCTCACCAGCTACCTCCCCTGGGGGTTCCTGGGCCTCGGCGCGATCCTCCTCGCCCTCAGCCTGCACCTGGAGGCCCGCGGCCGACGGCCCCGCCCCGCCCCCGCGCCACCGGCGGCCGAGGGCGTTGTCAGCGGTGCGCCGTAGCGTGGAGACATGACGCCGACGAACCGACCGCACCGCCCCCGAAAGCCGTGCCGCGCACGGGAGTTGACGCACCCCGCGGCCCTGGGAGGGCGCGCCGCGCGAGACCGTCCGCCGTGCAGCGGGACCGCCCCGCCCGGCGGGCCGTCACCCCCGCCGCAGCCGCGCCGAGGTGTGCCGGGTCGCCTCGGCCGTCGACGGGTCCTCCGGCCAGGGGTGCTTGGGGTAGCGGCCGCGCAACTCCGCCCGGACGGACCGGTAACCGTCCCGCCAGAAGGAGGCCAGGTCCGCCGTGACCGCCGCCGCCCGACCGGCCGGGGAGAGCAGGTGCACCAACACCGGCACCCGCCCGCCCGCCACCCGCGGCGACTCCCGCAGTCCGAACAACTCCTGCAACTTGACGGCCAGTACGGGCTGCTCGCCCTCGTAGTCCACGCGGATCCGGGACCCGCTCGGCACCTCGATCCGCTCCGGCGCCAGCTCCTCGAAGCGCACCGCCTCCCCGGTCGCCCACGGCAGCAGCCGGGGCAGCGCCTGGCCCGCGTCCACCCGTCCCAGGTCGGCCCGCCGCCGCGCCCGCCCCAACTCCGGCCCCAGCCAGTCCTCGACGCGCTCCAGCAGCGCCGCGTCCGACACGTCCGGCCACGGGGCGCCCAACTCCCGGTGCAGGAAGGCCATCCGCTCCCGCACCGCGATCGCCCCGGGTGTCCACCGCAGCAGCCCGAGCCCCTCCCGCCGCAGGCCGTCGACGACCGCGTCCCGCAACAGCGCCGGATCCGGCGCGGTCAGTGGCCGGGCCGTCAACTCGATCGCGCCCAGCCGGGACACCTGCCGGGCCACCACCTCCCCGTCCGCCCAGTGCACCTCCTCCCCGGCGGCGTACAGCGCCCCCGCCGCGGTGCGGGCGGTCTCCTCGTCGATCACCGCCGCGAGCCGGATCCGCGCGGACGCCGCGGTGACCGGCCGGTCCGCCACCGCGACCGCCAGCCACGGCGCGTCCCGCAGCCGCGACCCGTCCCCGTCCCGGCCCCCGGCCAGATCGGCGCCGGTCCCGGACGCCATCAGGTAGCCGCCGGCGCCGCGCGCCCGGGCCACCCGCTCGGGGAAGGCCAGCGCCGCGATCAGCCCCGCCACCGCGTCGTCGGACCCGGTGCCCCCGGCGGCCGGCTGCGGACGCCCGCCGTCCTCCCGCGCGGGGCCCCCGTCCGCCGTCGCGAGCCGCCGCGCCTCCTGTCGCCAGCGTGCCGCGTAGGCGTCACCGCCCCGGCGCGCGGTGCGCCACGCGGCGGCCAAGTCGTCCCCGTAGGACCGCGGCGGTTCCTCGCTGAGCAGCGCCACCACCTCCGCCGCGCGCCGTGTGCCGACCTCGGCCCCGCCGTCCACCAGGGCCCGGGCCAACCGCGGGTGCAGTCCGAGCCGCGCCATCCGCACGCCCCGTCCGGTCGACCGGCCCGCGCCGTCCACCGCGCCGATCGCCGCCAGCACCTCCTGGGCCGCGGCCAGCGCCCCGCCCGGCGGCGCGTCGAGCAGCGCCAGCCCGCTCGCCGTCGGATCGCCCCAACAGGCCACCTGGAGGGCGAACGCCGTCAGGTCGGCGACCTTGATCTCCGGGTCCGGGAAGCGCGGCAGCCGCCCGTCCTCCGCCTCGGCCCAGCAGCGGTAGACCACCCCGGGCCCCTGCCGCCCGGCCCGTCCGGCCCGCTGCCGCCCGGCCGCCCGCGAGGCCCGTACGGTCGCCAGCGCGCTGAGCCCGCGCGCATGGTCCCGCCGTGGCACCCGCGCCAGCCCGCTGTCCACCACGGTCCGGACACCCGGCACGGTCAGGCTCGACTCCGCCACGGAGGTCGCCAGCACCACCCGACGCACCCCGTCCCCACCGGCCAGCACCGCGTCCTGCACCTCGGCCGGCGCCCGCCCGTGCACCTGCAGCACCTCGGCGTCCACCCCGGCCAGCTGCCCCGCGACCCGCCCGATCTCCCCGACGCCGGGCAGGAAGCACAGCACGTCACCGGTCTGCTCGCGCAGCGCCCGCCGCACCACGGCGGCGACGTGCGCCAGCAGCGCCGGATCCACCCGCATCCCGTGCGCCGGCGCGACCGGCCGCTCCGGCGGCGTCCACACGACGTCCACCGGGTACGAGACCCCGTCAGCCGCCACCACGGGAGCCGGCTCCCCGTCGCCGCCCAGCAGCCGCGCCCATCCCTGGGCGTCGGTCGTCGCGGAGGCGGCCAGCAGCTGCAACTCCGGACGCAGCGTCGCCCGGACGTCGAGGAGGAAGGCCGCACAGGTGTCGGCGTCCAGATGCCGCTCGTGACACTCGTCCAACACCACGACGTCCACCCCGGCCAGCTCCGGATCGCGCTGCAGCCGTTGCAGCAGCACCCCGGTGGTCACCACTTCCACCGCCGTGCGGGGCCCGACCCGCCGCTCCCCGCGCACCGTGAAGCCGACGCGGTCGCCCACCCGCTCGCCCAGCAGCCACGCCATCCGCCGGGCCGCGGCGCGGGCCGCGATCCGGCGCGGCTCGGCGACGAGGACCCGCCGCCGCGGCCCCGCACCGGTCAGCCCCGCGAGCTCCAGCGGCACCAGGGTCGTCTTGCCGGTGCCGGGCGGCGCGCACAGCACCGCGGCACCGGCGGTGTCGAGGGCGCTGCGCAGCGCGGGCAGCGCACTGCGGACGGGCAGCTGGGCGAGGGCGGCACCGGGCGTGCCCGCGGCCGGAGAAGGGGGGAGGCTCACCGTTCCAGTCTGCCGCCCGGCCGGACCGCGCCGGCCGCCCGCCCCACCGCGCTCCGCCCCGGGCCCTACGCCCCGTCCGCCGTGCAGACGAAGATCGCCGTCCCCGGAATCAGGTGCCCGCGCAGCGGCGACCAGCCGCCCCACTCCTGGGCGTTCCAGTCCGGCCACTCCGGTTCGACGAGGTCCACCAGCCGGAAGCCGGCGGCCACCACGTCCCGCACCCGGTCACCGACCGTGCGGTGGTGCTCCACGTACACCGCCCGCCCGTCGTCGCCCTGCTCGACGTAGGGCGTGCGGTCGAAGTAGGAGGCCGCCACCGACAGGCCCTCCGGCCCCGGCTCGTCGGGGAACGCCCAGCGGATCGGATGGGTCACCGAGAACACGAACCGCCCGCCCGGCCGCAGCACCCGCCGGACCTCGCGCAGCACCCGCACCGGATCGGCGACGAAGGGCAGCGCCCCGTAGGCGGAGCACGCGAGGTCGAAGCTGCCGTCGCGGAACGGCAGCGCGCCCGCGTCCGCCTGCACGAGGTCGAGCGGGCCGCCGGTGTCGTCGCCGGCGATCCGCAGTGCGTGCTGGAGCTGCCGGTGGGAGAGGTCCAGCGCCACCGGCAGTGCCCCCTGCGCCGCCAACCAGCGCGAGCACTGCGCCGCCCCGGCGCCGATCTCCAGGACCCGCCGGCCCTTCAGCTCCGCGGCCGGCCCCAGCAGCGCGGCGTCCGCTTCGTCGAGCCCCTCCGGGCCCCACACGAAACGGTCGTCCCCGAGGAAGCCGCCGTGTTCCCGTTGGTAGTCGTCCGCATTGCGGTCCCACCAGCCTCGGCTGGCCCGGCTGCTCTCGGCGTCCGAGGCGTCACGGCGGGTCGCCTCCGGCTCGTCGTCCTTCGCGTATTGGCTCATCGCGCCCGTCGTCGTAGTCTTCGCTGTGCTTGTCGCAGCGGGGGACTGTGAGGTCGTACGACCTCGCGGAACATCGCGTGCGCCGGTTATAGGGCGCTCTGTCCCTGGTGTGCGCCTTTCGCGCATTGACCCTGTCCGGCTGCCCCCGTATGCTACAAGTTGCGCTGCGGGCCTGCGTGCCTCGGACGGAGTAGGCCGCGCTTGCATCTGTATGAATGTCCCCTCGGTTTTGAGGCGTTTCGGGTTGCTCCGGTTTGCGGGGCCTCCGGAGGATGCGCCTTAGACGCTGTCCGGTCTGATGCAGAGGCGATACGGGCTCTCGGCGTAGCAGTACCTACGACTTCAATGTCCGTACCGGAGCCCTTTCCCACATGACGAGCAGCACCGAGACCACCGCCACCACCCCGCAGGTTGCGGTCAACGACATCGGTAACGAGGAAGCTTTCCTCGCCGCGATCGACGAGACGATCAAGTACTTCAACGACGGCGACATCGTCGACGGCGTCATCGTGAAGGTCGACCGGGACGAGGTCCTGCTCGACATCGGTTACAAGACCGAAGGCGTCATCCCGAGCCGTGAGCTCTCGATCAAGCACGACGTCGACCCCAACGAGGTCGTCGCCGTCGGTGACGAGATCGAGGCCCTCGTCCTCCAGAAGGAGGACAAGGAAGGCCGCCTGATCCTCTCGAAGAAGCGCGCCCAGTACGAGCGTGCCTGGGGCACCATCGAGAAGATCAAGGAAGAGGACGGGATCGTCACCGGTACCGTCATCGAGGTCGTCAAGGGTGGTCTCATCCTCGACATCGGCCTCCGCGGCTTCCTCCCGGCCTCCCTGGTCGAGATGCGCCGTGTCCGCGACCTTCAGCCCTACGTGGGCAAGGAGCTCGAGGCCAAGATCATCGAGCTGGACAAGAACCGCAACAACGTGGTCCTGTCCCGCCGCGCCTGGCTGGAGCAGACCCAGAGCGAGGTCCGTCAGACCTTCCTCACCACCCTCCAGAAGGGTCAGGTGCGCTCCGGCGTCGTCTCCTCCATCGTCAACTTCGGTGCCTTCGTGGACCTGGGTGGCGTCGACGGTCTCGTCCACGTCTCCGAGCTGTCCTGGAAGCACATCGACCACCCCTCCGAGGTCGTCGAGGTCGGCCAGGAGGTCACGGTCGAGGTCCTGGACGTCGACATGGACCGCGAGCGCGTCTCCCTGTCGCTCAAGGCGACCCAGGAAGACCCGTGGCAGCAGTTCGCCCGCACCCACCAGATCGGCCAGGTCGTGCCCGGCAAGGTCACGAAGCTGGTGCCGTTCGGTGCGTTCGTCCGCGTGGACGAGGGCATCGAGGGTCTGGTCCACATCTCCGAGCTGGCCGAGCGCCACGTGGAGATCCCGGAGCAGGTCGTCCAGGTCAACGACGAGATCTTCGTCAAGGTCATCGACATCGACCTCGAGCGTCGTCGCATCAGCCTCTCGCTGAAGCAGGCCAACGAGTCCTTCGGTGCCGACCCGTCGGCGGTCGAGTTCGACCCGACCCTGTACGGCATGGCCGCGTCCTACGACGACCAGGGCAACTACATCTACCCCGAGGGCTTCGACCCCGAGACCAACGACTGGCTCGAGGGCTACGAGACGCAGCGCGAGGCCTGGGAGAACCAGTACGCCGAGGCGCAGCAGCGCTTCGAGCAGCACCAGGCCCAGGTCATCAAGTCCCGCGAGGCCGACGAGCAGGCTGCGGCCGAGGGCGCTGCCGCTCCGGCGGCCGGCGGCCAGGGCGGCGGCGGCAACGTCTCCGGTGGCTCGTACTCCTCGGAGTCGGCGGACAACTCCGGCGCCCTGGCGTCGGACGAGGCCCTCGCCGCGCTCCGCGAGAAGCTGGCCGGCGGCCAGAGCTGAACGGTTCCGACCGTCAGCGCTAGCCGGTTGAGGTAGCTGAAGACGCGAGGCCCGCTCCCTTCGGGGGGCGGGCCTTCGTCATGCCGTGGGGCGCCGGCGGCGTTGCGCCGCGGCGCTCGTCAGCCGACGGGGATTCCGGGGTTGGCGGTGCCCCGGCCGCCGGTGACGGTGTTGTCGCCCGCGATGGTGACCGGGCAGTCGCCCGCCCGGTAGTTGGTGATGTTGAAGCCGTATCGGCCCGAGCCGGTGGCGCCGCTCAGATCGGACCGGTTGCCGCGGAAGACCGCGCCGCATCCCCAGCCCGGTTGTGGGGAGTGGGTCTCGTAGCCGTTGTTCGTGGTGTGGATGCCGGTGTTGTCCTGGACGAGGACCCCGTTGCCCTTGATGTCGACCCAGGAGTCGTCGAAGTTGGCGCCGGTCAGTCCGCTGCCGTCGAAGGTGTTCCCGATGAGCTTGGCGCCGGTCGTGCCCTCCTTGACGTCGACGTTCTCGCCGCCGATGCCCGGGCCGATGGTGTTGTGCAGGACCTGTACGTTGTCGCTCTTGTCGTCCGTGCCGCCCGCACTGCCCACATAGACGCCCTCGCCCATCCCCCGACCGTCCTTGCCGGTGTCACGGATGGTGGAGTTCCGGATGATTCCGTCCTTGCTGGACGAGCGGAAGTGCACGCCCTCCATGGTCAGGTCGTGGACGGTGACGGAGTCGATCACCACGCCGTTCGCGGCGTCCATCACGATGCCCTTCTGGCCGCCGGTGACGGTGAGCCCCTTCACGGTCCAGTACGAGGCCCCGTCCAGGTGGAGTCCGTAGCCGCCGCTCGCCGTGAGCACGGCCTTCGACGAGCCGGTGAGCGTGATCCGGGAGGCGGCGTCGCCGGCCGTGGCGGCCGCGAAGTTGCCGCGGTAGGTGCCGTCGGCGAGTTGGATGGTGTCTCCGGGGCGGGCGGCGGCCAGCGCGTTCTTGAGCTGTGCCGCGGTCGAGACGTCGACCACGCGGGCGGGGGAGGGGGCCGAGGAGGCGGTGCCGCGGCGGTGGGCGGGCGCGCCCTGGGCGGTGGTGGTGGCCCCGGTGGCGGCCAGCAGTGCGGCGGTGGCAAGGGCGGCGAGAGGGCCGATACGCATGCAACTGCCTTTCCGTATATGAACGTTGGGCGGCAATGTGAATCGCGGGAGCGGTGGTGAAGCTAGAGGTCCGGACCAAGGGGCGTCAAGGGGTCGTGCCGGGATGCGCAGGTTGGACCGGAGCGGGGGTGGGGTTCAGTGATGTGAACGGGTGACGTTGAGTGGAAGCGCGGGGCTGAGCGCCGGGCGGGAGGGGCTTGGGGGCGCGGCTTGGGGTGTTGGGCCGGACCGCACGTCCGGAAGCGGAGAGCGGAAGGCCGGGGTGGGAATGCCCGGGGGTGTCCGGGGTGTTCTTGCTCATGGACACGAGGAGGAGCGGTCACTGTGTTGGATCCCCAGGGGTTGTACGAATGGGAGCCGAGCGGGCTCGCGGCGGTCGAGGCGATCACTGCCAGGGATTCCGCCGGCCTGGTGCTGCTGTACCACTTCGACGGCTACATCGACGCCGGTGAGACCGGCGACCAGATCGTGGAGAGGCTGCTCGACGGCCTGCCGCACCGGGTCGTGGCCCGCTTCGACCACGACCGGTTGGTCGACTACCGGGCGCGCCGCCCGCTGCTCACCTTCGAACGGCACCGGTGGACCGCGTACGAGACGCCGCGCATCGAACTCCACCTGGTCGAGGACGCCACCGGTGCGCCCTTCCTGCTGCTGTCCGGGCCCGAACCGGACGTGGAGTGGGAGCGGTTCGCGGCGGCGGTCCGGCAGATGGTGGAGCGGCTGGGCGTCCGACTGTCGGTCAACTTCCACGGCATTCCGATGGGCGTCCCGCACACCCGGCCCGTGGGTCTGACCCCGCACGGCAACCGCACGGACCTGATGCCCGGGCACAGCAGCTTCTTCGACGAGGCCCAGGTGCCCGGCAGTGCCGAGTCCCTCATCGAATTCCGGTTGGAAGAGGCGGGGCACGACGTCCTGGGCGTGGCGGCGCACGTCCCGCACTACATCGCCCGGTCCGCGTACCCGGACGCCGCGCTCACCGCCCTGGAAGCGGTGACGGCCGCCACCGGCCTGGTGCTGCCGAACGCCGCGCACGCGCTGCGCACGGAGGCGCTGCGCACGCAGGAGGAGATCGAGCGGCAGATCTCCGAGGGCGACGAGGAACTGGTCGCCCTGGTCAGTGGCCTTGAGCACCAGTACGACGCGGTGGCCGGGGCCGAGACCCGGGGCAGTCTCGTGGCCGAGCCTGTGGAGCTTCCGTCGGCCGACGAGATCGGCCGCGAGTTCGAACGCTTCTTGGCGGAACGCGAGGCCGAGGGCGGCGGGGCGTGAGCTGAGGCGGATGCCGAGGGGCGGTTCGGGGGCGCGGTCGGTCGTGGGGCGGTAACTGTCGCTCGGCGGATGCCGGTTGGCGTCCGCTGCCCCGAGCGGTCGGTGGTTCTCCGCTCCTCGTATGCGGTGGGCGTCGGTCCTGGCGGCGGGGCGAGGCTTCCCTCGTGCGCGGGCGCCGCCCGGAGGTCCTGCTCGTGGTGCCGGCCGTATAGCGTGGGGCCATGGTGAAGGTGGGGCTGACCGGCGGGATCGGTGCCGGCAAGAGTGCAGTGTCGCGGTTGCTGGCGTCGTACGGCGCGGTGATCGTGGATGCGGACAAGATCGCACGCGAGGTCGTCGAGCCGGGTACGCCCGGACTCGCCGCGGTGGTCGCGGAGTTCGGGGCGGACGTCCTCACGCCGGACGGCACCCTGGACCGGCCCAAGCTGGGTGCGCTGGTCTTCTCCGACCCGGAGAAGCTGAAGGCGCTCAACGCGATCGTGCACCCGCTCGTCGGCGCGAGGTCCGCCGAACTCGAAGCGTCTGCCGGGACGGATGCCGTGGTGGTGCACGACGTGCCACTGCTGACGGAGAACGGCCTGGCGCCGCTCTACGACCTGGTGGTGGTCGTCGACGCGACGCCCGAGACGCAGATGGACCGGCTGGTGCGGCTGCGCGGCATGACCCCGGACGAGGCGGCACAGCGGATGGCCGCGCAGGCCAGCCGCAAGGAACGGCTGGCCGTCGCCGACCTGGTGATCGACAACGACGGACCGCTGGAGGCGCTGGAGCCGCAGGTCCGCGAGGTGTGGGAGCGCCTGCGGGGTGCCTGAGGTCGGACGATAGCCTCACCGCCATGACAACTACCGAGCTTGATCCCAAGTGCCCGGCCACCGGCCCCGAATCGAGTGCCGGGGCCGTTGATGCCGCTCCCGCGTCGTTCGTGGTGAACGTTCCCGGCCTCGCCGACGACGACCTGGAGCCGGAGCCCCTCGACCCCGAACAGATCGTCTCCGGAGACCCGGTGGTGACGGGCAAGGTGCTGTCGGAATCACCGGACGGCAGCCAGATCCGGGGCATCTGGCAGATCACACCCGGTGTGGTGACCGACACCGAGGCGAACGAACTGTTCGTGGTCGTCAGCGGACGGGCGACCATCGAGGTCGAGGGCGGCCAGGTCCTGGAGGTGGGACCGGGCGACGCCTGCGTCCTGCGCGAGGGCGACCGCACGCGCTGGACGGTGCACGAGACGATGCGCAAGGCCTACCACATCAGCCTCTAGCGGCGGTGCATCGACGTCAGCGTGAGGGGCTGACGTCGGTGCGGGACGCGCCACCGATGGCTGGGCGCCTCGGCGGGGCCAGTCCGCCGGACCGGGGAATGCGGCAACGGACCCAGGTGTTGACGCCGTCGTTGTCGCACCGCACAGAACGCCGTACGGAGCATGGTCCTTCGGGGCCAGCCCGGCGCCACCCGGAGAGGAGACGGCCCGTGCACCAGCGCAGTCCCGAGACGAACGTGATTGACTACCGTGCCGCGGAACAACTGCTGTCCGCCCGCGACCCGCGCGGCGCGATCCGGTTGCTGGATTCCGTCATCACCGCACACCCCGAGAACACCGCAGCGCGACTGCTGCGTGCCCGTGCCTTCTTCCTCTCCGCCCAACTCCGCCCCGCCGAGCTGGAGTTCCAGATCGTGTTGGAACGCGAACCGGACAACGCCTTCGCCCACTTCGCCCTCGGCCGCACCTTGGAGCGCGCCAGCCGTCCCGACGAGGCCCTGCGCCACTTCCGCCTGGCTGCCGCACTGGATCCGCGCCCGGACTTCCTCCGTGCCGCCCGGTTCGCCCAGGAGCAGGTCGACGGCGGTCGCGCGGACGGTCCGGACGACGTCGCCGGGTAGTCCTCGTCGGCGTGTGGGGCGTTCGACGGGCGGTGACGGCAAGGGCGGTGATTGTGGCTGTGGCTACGGTCTGGAGTCGCGTCGCCGCCCGGCCGGCCTACGTATCTCATTGCGGCCGTGGTCGGGTTCGTAGGGCGGGATGTTCCTGCCGGGTTGGTAGTGCGGCCCCTGATGGATGTGCCGGATCACCATGCCGAGGTCGGTCAGCGCCACCGCGGCCAATGCGGCGCATGCGGCCGCCCACTGGGGCCGGCCGGCCATGACGAAGGCCACGGTGCCGGCGACGGCCCACAGCAGCCCCCACAGTGCCAACCCGCACCGCATCCGCAGCGGACTGCGTGCGTGCAGCGGCTCATCACCCGAGCGCATCGCCATTCATCTCCTCTCTCCAGCATCCTCCTGATCGCTACGTCCGTCACGTGCCTGGAGGGTCCGCCCGACTGCCTGGGTGGACGCTCCAGGCACGCTGTTTCTCTTTGCCCTGGCGGCCCTGGCGGCCCTGGCGGCCCTGGTGGCCCTGGCGGCCCTGGTGGGTCTGATGGGTCTGATGGGTGTGACGAGTCTCGTGGGTCTGGCAGGCGCCTTGGGGCGCGGTTCGGGCGGTTCCTTCTCTGGTGCGTGGTCGTCGTCGTGCCCGGTTCGGACGTGCGCGGGCTCCCGCGTCGGGGCTTTCCGGCTCGTCGTGGGAGGGGCGTCGGTCGTCGCAGTCCTGTGGGGCTTCCGGGGCGTGGATCGCCTGCCGGATGGGTGTTGATCCATGTGAGTCCACCGATGTCGAGCTGTGAGCGGGCCCGGGTCACCGCGACATAGGCCAGGCGGGCCTCGTCGAGATCGACCGGGCCGGGCAGGGGAACGCCGTCCTCGTCGCACTCGTCGAGGTCATCGGGCGCGGTGAAGTCGTCCGCGATGCGCACGCTCGCCCACTCGCGGCCCTTTGCCCGGTGCGCCGTGGACACCGTGACCTGCGCGGACCGCTCGGGCGAGAGCTGCTCCATGGCGCGGAGCACCGCGTCCGACCCGTGGTCGTCGACGAGTTCCACCAGGGGCAGCAGATCGCGGCCGGCTGGATCGAACTCCGCGTACTCGCGGAGTTCGGCCCAGGTCTCGAAGAGCACCAGCTCGGGGTGTGCGGTGCGGCGCCCCGAGGTGAGGTCGTGCGCGGCGCGGGCCAGGGCGCTCAGCGCCTCTCCGCCCCCGGCGAGCGCGACCCGCAGGTTCGCCTCCAGCTGGCGTATCACTTCGACCATGGCGCCCACGTTCGTCCGGCACAAGATCGCTTCGGGTGCGGGGAGGCGGCACAGCTCGGTCTTCTGCCGGGCCGACCCCGTGAGGCGGATGGGCGCGCCGATGATCGTCAGCCAACGGTTGGCCTCGGCCGCGAGGGCGGGACCGAACCGGAAGGACCGGGTGAGGCCGAGGTGGGTGCCGTCGAAGCCGGTCATCACGTCGCGGGCGCCGCGCCAGCCGTAGATGGCCTGCGCGGAATCCCCGACCAGGACCAGCTGTGCGTGATCGCGCTGTGCGGTGAGGACCTGCTCGACGACCGGATTGGTGTCCTGCGCCTCATCGAGGAGGAGGAAGTCCGCGGGGATGACGGGGGCGGTCAGGGCCCAGATCTTGAGGTAGTGGTCGTGCTCGAAGCGGACCACGCCGCGGTCCGGTCGCTGCAGATCGGCCCATGCCTTGCGGGCGTACGGCAGGACGTGGTCGGCGAGTTGGGCGTGCAGCGGCTCGCACTCGGCGCCGCGCAGTGGCGGGACGTGGTGGTGGGCGATCTCGGCGTCGGCGGACTGGCAGAAACGGGCGACGGTGCGCAGGACGGCGTAGGAGAGGGCCTTGTTGTCGACCTTGCGGGGGCCGATGCGTAAGCGCGTCCCGTCGTCGATCCCGAGGGCGGCGCCGGTGCGCCAGCCCGCCCGACGCGGCGCGTTCAGCCGGGAACGGTAGTGCCGGCCGACCGCGCCGAACGCGAGGGCGTGGGCGGTTCCGCAGCGCACCTCGGCGGGGAAGGTCCGGGCGGCGTGGCGGGCGACGGCGCGGTTGAAGGCGAGGTAGCGGCCGGTACGGCGCTGTCGCCGGGCGACGTCCGCCAGCATCGCCAGGGTCGTCGTCTTGCCGGTGCCGGCGCCGGCCTGGATCACGAGGTGGGCGCCGGTCGGAAAGGCTTCGGCGGCGGCCGTCTGTTCGGGCGTCGGGGTGTGCATGGGGGCTCCTGGTGGGTGGGAACTGCCGGATGGAGTCGCGCTCGGCGGTGGCTCGTGTGGTGCGAGTCGCCGTCTGCCTTCGTCACTGAATGTAATCGAATCGCGCCGACGGTGGGTGCGGTGCGTCAGGGCTGTGGATAACTTCTTCGGGAGCTTTTCCGGGCCCTGTGCGGGCTGTCGTGAGAGGCGCGTATCCGCTGTTCGAGCCCGCTCTGAGAGGTCTGGAGGGGGAGTGCGGTGTGGCGTGCTCGGGCTTCGCGGAGGGCTGCGGTTGGGCGGATTGTCAGTGGTCTCTGCTTTCCTCGACATCACGCAGAGCCGCGACGACGGAAGCGGCGCGAACGGCCGAGACGGACGACGGGAGCGGGCGAGGGGAGCAGCGGGACGGCCAGGCAGGGCAGCGCGCCGCAACCGGTTGTGATCGTCGCGGCCGCCGCAGGACGACGGGGGAGGACGACATGACGACGACCGTAGACTCGCAGGTCGGGGAAGCAGCACAACGAGGTCGGGCGCGTCGGGCACGGCGGGCCCGGTGGGCGCCGAGACCGGCGCGGAAGGACCCGATGACAGGGGATGGCATGGCGAGCTGGCAGGAGGCACCCACCGATGCGCCCCGGCCGTCGACCGCCCCTGCCGCCAGCGCGCCCGGGGTGGCCGCGGCGCTTGAGGGGAGAGCCGGCGACCTGGCCGCGACCGTCGAGGGATGTGCCGCCGTCTTCCTGCCCGCCAGCCCGCCGCGGGCGGGGACGGTCGCCTTCTGGCGACCGGACGGCGCGCCGCTCCCCGATGCCGTGCCCGGAGAGGCCGAGGCTGGAAGCGGCCGGGACGCGGCGCCGGTCGGCCAGGTCACGCGGCTGACCGTGGCCCGCCGGCATGGCGCCGGGGCACGGAGCCGCACGGTGCCCGCACTGGTGGTCCCGCTCCCCGAGGCAATTCCGCTGCTGACCCGTGCCCGGCACGCTCCGGACGCCCACCCCGCCACGTCCTGCTGGGGCGCGGCCACCCTGCACGCCCTGCACCTCGTCGCCCGCGGCAGGCTGCTTCCCGGCCTGACCGGCGGGGACGTCGACGCCTGGCGGGCCGGCCCGCTCGACCCCGACGACGTCGCGCACCTGCGGGCCATCGCCGCCGCCATGCCCGGCGAGGCGTACGCCGTACCGCTGCCCGGCAGCCGACCGCTCCAACTGCCCGATCCGGCCGTCCTGGTGCGGCAGTTCGTGGACGCCGTCGTCGACACCCTGCCCCGCACCCCGGCGGCGGCACTGGTGGCCGGGGCGCCGTTCGCCGCGCCCGCACCGCAGCACCTCCCGGCCGCCCGGGAGTGGGCGGCCGAGGTCGCAGCGGGCGTCGACGCCGGGGTGCGGCTCTCGCTCCGCCTCGACCTCGCCCCGCACCAGCTCTTCGACGCGGGAGAACGAGCGGAAGAGAGCGTCGCGACGGACGGGGAGGAGGGGGATGAGATCGAGGAAGACGCGGCGCCGTACCCCGGAGCCCCGGGGGAACGCCGAGCGGCGGCGGCCGTCCTCCAGGTGCAGAGCCTCACCGATCCGACCCTGGTGGCCGACGCCCGCCAACTGTGGGAGGGCGAGGCGCCCGACGCCTTCGGCCCGCGCCCCCTCGCCGACACGCTCCTCGCGCTGCGCCGGGCCACCCGGTTCTGGCCTCCGCTCGACCGCCTCCTGGAGCGCCCCGTCCCCGATGTGCTCCCGATCAGCGAGGACGAGCTGTCCGAGTTGCTGGGCGCTGCCGCGCCCCGCCTCGCCGCCGCCGGAGTGGCCGTCCACTGGCCCAGGGAACTGACCCGCGGCCTGACCGCGACGGCTGTGCTGCGCCCCGCGCCGGGGTCGGCGGCGGACGGTTTCGGCTTCTTCGACACCGGTCAACTGGCCCAGTTCCGCTGGCAGATGGCGATGGACGGGGCGCCGCTCAGCGAGGCGGAGATGGACATGCTCGCCGAGGCGCACCGCCCGGTGGTCCGACTGCGCGACCAATGGGTCCTGGTCGACCCCGCGATGGTCCGCAAGGCGCGCAAGCGCGAACTGGGCTACGTGGACCCCCTCCGGGCGCTCGCCACGACGCTCGACGGCACCACCGAGGTGGACGGCGAAGAGGTCGAGGTGGTGCCCCTGGGCGCGCTCGCCGCCCTGCGCGGCCGGCTCACCGGCCGGGCGCGTCCGCTGCCCCCACCACCCGGCCTCCGCGCGACCCTGCGCGACTACCAACTGCGCGGCATGGCGTGGCTCGACACGATGGTCTCCACCGGGCTGGGCGGCTGCCTGGCCGACGACATGGGCCTGGGCAAGACGATCACCATCATCGCGCTCCACCTGCACCGACTGCCCACCGACCCGGTCCTCGTCGTCTGCCCCGCCTCCCTCCTCGGCAACTGGCAGCGCGAGATCGAACGCTTCGCCCCCGGCACGCCCGTACGCCGCTTCCACGGCGCGGGCCGCAGCCTCGACGGCGTGGAAGCCGGATTCGTGCTCACGACCTACGGGACGATGCGCAGCAGCGCGACCGAACTCGCCGACCGCGCCTGGGCCTGGATCGTCGCCGACGAGGCGCAGCACGTGAAGAACCCGCGGTCCTCGACGGCGCGGGCGCTGCGCGGCATCAAGGCTCCGGCGCGGATCGCCCTCACCGGCACGCCGGTGGAGAACAACCTGTCCGAGCTGTGGGCGCTGCTGGACTGGACGACCCCGGGGCTCCTCGGCCCGCTCAAGACGTTCCGTGCGCTGCACGCCCGGGAGGTCGAGGGAGGCGAGGACCCGCGGGCGGCGGACCGACTGGCCAGACTGGTGCGTCCGTTCGTCTTGCGCCGCAAGAAGTCCGACCCGGGGATCGCGCCCGAGCTCCCACCGAAGACCGAGACGGACCACCCGGTTCCGCTCGGACGCGAACAGGCCGCGCTGTACCAAGCAGTGGTGCGCGAGACCCTGGCGAGGATCGAGGGTGCCGAGGGGATGGCGCGGCGCGGCCTGGTGATGAAACTGCTCACCGCCCTCAAACAGATCTGCAACCACCCGGCGCAGTACCTGAAGGAGACCGCCCCCGGCCTCGCCGCGCGCTCCGGGAAGCTGGAACTCCTCGACGAACTCCTCGCCACCATCCTCGCGGAGGGCGGCGCGACCCTGGTCTTCACGCAGTACGTCAGCATGGCGAGGTTGCTCGAACGCCACCTCGCGGGCCGGGGGATCCCCACCCAACTCCTGCACGGCGGAACCCCGGTGGCCGAGCGGGAGAGGATGGTCGACGACTTCCAGTCGGGCCGGGCACCGGTCTTCCTGCTGTCCCTGAAGGCGGCCGGCACCGGCCTGAACCTCACCCGCGCCGGACACGTCGTCCACTACGACCGCTGGTGGAATCCGGCGGTGGAGGAACAGGCCACCGACCGGGCCTACCGCATCGGCCAGACCCAGCCCGTCCAGGTCCACCGACTGATCACCGAGGGCACCGTCGAGGACAACATCGCCCAACTCCTCACCGCCAAAAGGGCCCTCGCGGACGCGGTGCTCTCCGGCGGTGAGGGTGCGTTCACCGAGCTGACCGACGCCCAACTCGCCGATCTCGTCTCGCTGAGGAGGACCGGATGAGCCCCGGACACCGGCGCCGGACCGGCAGCCCCGGGCGCGCCGCCGCGACGGACCGACTGGTCCGCGCCGATCGCTCCCGCACCTTCCCGCCGCTGCCCGAACCGGACACCACGGAGGGGCCGGACGGGTCGGGCGCGCGATCCTGGTGGGGCGGCGCCTGGCTGGAGGCACTGGAGGGCAGCGCCCTCGACGGCGCGCGCCTCGCCCGGGGGCGGGCCTACGCCCGCGACGGCCGCGTCGACACGATCAACGTCACCCCGGGCCGGGTGATCGCCACGGTGCGGGGCAGCCGACCCCGCCCGTACAGCGCCGAGGTGCGGATCACGACGTTCACCGAGCAGGAGTGGGACGCCCTCCTGGACGACGTCGCGGCCCACCCCGACCGCCTTGCCGCGTTGCTGGCCAAGAAGCTGCCCCGGGCACTGGCCGAGGGGGCGGTGCGACTCCTTCCGGGGCCGGGGGAGTTGACGCCCCGGTGCTCCTGTCCGGACAGCGGTCGGCCCTGCAAGCACGCCGCCGCGCTCTGCTTCCAAGTGGCCCGCCTGTTGGACGCCGATCCCTTCGTCCTCCTGCTGATCCGGGGCCGGGGCGAGCGGGAACTCCTCGACGAGCTCGCGCGCCGCAACGCCGACCACGGCGCACGGGAGAGCCGGGGCCGGGCCTTCGCGACCCCCGGTACCTCGGCGAGCGGGCCCGCCGCCGACGACGTGCCCGGACCGGTGTCCGCATCGGGGGCCGGTCCGGCTGCGTCCCCTCGGATCCCCGGCGCGGTCCCGGCGCTGTTGGCCGTCGAAGAGGCCGCGGCCGCCGGGTCCATCGTGGCCGCGCCCCGCGGGGTGCTCGCCCGGGAGGCCCTCGTCGACCGGCCCCGCCCGCCGCTTCCGCCGCCCGCCGCGGTGCCGTCGCAGCCCGGCCAGCCGCAGGCCCTCCCGGACGCCGTCGGGCTGCCCTTCGACGCCACCGTCCTGGAACTCGTCGCGGCCGATGCCGCTGCCCGCGCCCACGCCCACCTGTCCGCCGCAGGCACCGCGGGGGCCGACGGCCCGGCCGGCCCCGGCCCGTTCGCGACGCTGCCGCCGTGGGAGGACGCCGTACGGCTGGCCGCGACCGCCCATCCGACGGCCGGTCTGACCGCCACGACCCGCGCGCTCTACCGCGACGTCGCGGCGGCGACCGGCCGGCACCCCACCGACATCGCACGTTCCGTCGCGGCCTGGCGGCAGGGCGGTGCCGAGGGGCTCACCCTCCTGGAAGACGCCTGGAACCCTCCGGCCGGCGATTTCGACCGAGCCCGCAGCGCCCTGCTGGCCGCCGGCCTGCCGGCGCTGCGCCCCCACCAGAATCGCCTCACCGACGCCGACCGCGGCATCCAACTCCGGTTCGGCCACGACAACCGCTGGTACCCCTACGAATCCGAGCCCGGCGCCCAGGAGTGGTGGCCCGTCGGCCCCGCCGACCCGGACCCCGTAGGCGCCCTCACCACCCTGTTGGCACGATGACTACCCTCAACGTCGTGGAAGGTCTCGACGCACTCACCCGCTCCCTCGCGCAGCGCACCCCCGAGCAACTCGCCGTACTGCTCACCCGCCACGCCGAGCCGCTCGCCCGTCGCCCCGCGCCCACCGAACTCCGCGGGCTGGCCGGCGCGTTGTGGTCCTACGACACCCTCCACCACGTGGTGCTGCACCTCGATCACCCCGGATTGCAGGTGCTCGCCACCACGGCGCGCATCAGCCAGGAACGGGCCGCCAGGGACGGCGCCGCGCCCGCCGCCCCGGCCGTGGGCGCCGACTACCAGTCCCTGATGGCCCACCGGCTGTCCTTCCCCCAGCTGGCCAGCGAACCCGTCCCGCCCGCGGACGTGCACGCCGCGCTGGGCGCCGCCGCTCCCGGACCCGCGCGGACCGCCGCCGAAGCGGCGCTGGACGCGCTCTGCGCCGACGGCCTCGCCGCGGTCACCGAGGACGGCGCCGTCGTCGTCCCGCCGCGGATCCCGCAACTCCTCGCGGCCCACGACCTCGGCCCGTTCGCCCCGCAGGCGCCGACGCCCGTCCCCGAGGGCGCCGAGCCACCCGGAGACCACCCGGACGCCTCCGCAGTGCCCGCCCCGCGGACCTCGCCGCACGACGAGTCCCAGGCGGCCGCGGCGCAGTTGGCCACTACGGTGGAGCGCCTGCTCACGGCCCTGGCCACCGAGCCCGCCACGCTCCGCAAGTCAGGCGGACTGACCGTGCGCGAGCTCAAACGCCTGGCGAAGGCGGCCGGCGCCACCGAACCGCACGCCCGCCTCCTGCTCGATCTCGCCCTGGCCGCCGGCCTGATCGCCCTGACCCGCAGCCCGTCGGGGATCACCGCGCTGCCCACCCACGCCTACGACGACTGGCTCGCCCGCCCGCCCGGCGCCCGCCTGGCCCCCGTACTGGCCGCCTGGCACGCCCTGTGGGACGTCCCCACCCACACCCCGTTCGGCGAGACCCCGACGGCCCTGGTCCGCGGTCACGACCGGTACGCCCCGGCCCTCCGGCACGCCCTCCTCGCCGCCCTGGCGGACGTCCCGCCGGGCGTCGGCGAGACGCTCCCGCCGCTGCCGGACGGGCCGGCGGACGAGGCCGCCCACGCGTCCCTCCAGCACCTGCTCCGAGCGGCGGACTGGCACCGTCCGCTCGCCGTCACCGCACAGCCGGCGGCGCACGAGCGCGCCGCCCACACCCTCCACGAGGCGGCCTACCTCGGCCTCACCGCCCACGGCACCCTCACTCCCCTCGGCCGGGCCCTGCTCAGCGACCCGGCGGACCTCGACGCGCCGCTGCGCGACCTCCTGCCGCCACCCGTCGAACAGGCCCACTTCCAGGCCGATCTGACCGCCGTCGTGCCCGGTCGCCCGGCCCCCGCCCTCGCCGGACTCCTCGCCTCCGCCGCCGACCGGGAGTCCGAGGGGCACGCCGTGACCTGGCGTTTCACCCCCGGCTCGGTCCGCCGCGCGCTGGACTCCGGCCACACCGTCGACACCCTCCGCACCGCCCTCGCCGCCGCCTCGGCAGCCGGCCCCCTGCCGCAGCCCCTCGACTACCTCCTCCAGGACACCGCCCGCAGCCACGGCCGGATGCGGGTCGTGCCCACCGGCTGCTGCATCCGCTCCGACGACGAGGCGCTGCTCGCCGAGCTCGCCGCCCATCACGCCCTGCGCGAGCTGGCGTTGCGTGCCCTCGCGCCGACCGTCCTGGTCAGCGGCCGGCCGCCGGCCGCCACCCTGGACGCCCTGCGAGCTGCGGGCTATGCCCCCGCCCTGGAGTCCGACACCGGCGCCGCCACCGTCGAACGGCTCCCCAGCCACCGCACCGCAGCCCCCGGCCCCACCCGCGCCCCGCAGGCCACGCTCGCCCTCGCCCGGCGCCTCCTGGGGCACCAGGCGGAACCCGCGGAGCGCCCCGCACCCGGCGGCAGTTGATCCGCTGCCGTACCGCAGGGGCGGTGCGTGGCCGCCGCGGCCCGGCACGGTCACGCGTACCGACCTCCACGGCGAGGTCGAAGACCGCGTATCCGGGCACATCGCGCCGACTGTCCGTGCCGTACCCGAGGTCCTGGACGCCGGCGCCGTACGACTCGCCATAGATCCCGACCCGCGACGCCCCCAACTCCCCGGCCGACTCCGCGGCGACCCGAGGGCGGCGGTGTCCGCGCACCGCCCGCCAGTACAGGTTGCCGGGGTCCTCGACGAGTGCCAGGCGTTGCGCGCCCAGCGCCTTGGACGTCCTCTGCACCCGGTCGTCACCCGCGTGGTAGGTCGGGCAGCAGGCGGTGCCGTGCACCTTCTCGGCGACCGCGACCGGCTCGCCGTCGGCGAACGCCGCCGGGTACCGCTTCAGGTTCTCGACGTCGATCCACGGCAGCAGGTCGCTCGCCGGCTCGACCTCCCGCTCATCGAAATCGGCACTGGGGCAACCCACTTCACGATCCCCAGTTCCGCAGCGAAGTCCACGCCGGCCTTGCGCGCGTCGGCCAGTTCGACCCCGGGCAGTGCCTGCGGCCGGCAGACGATGCCTGGCGACAGCTCGCCGCGCAGTCGGATCGCCTTGACCCGGTTGGCGGCGGAGCCGGCGAGCTTCCCCTCGAGGCCCAGCTCGGCCATCAACGCTTCCGGGAGCACCGCCTACTCCGGTAGGTAGACGGCGAACTCCCCGGTCCGGTAGGCGCCCTTGGCGACCACCGCCCGGTACAGGCCCACCTGTGCGCGCTCCAGTGCATCGGCGCGGGGGTGCTCGTGGACCGTCAGTTCCTCGACCGTGACGCGCAGCGTCGACATGCCGTTCCCCCGTTCCCCGTTCCTCGTTCGGCGTTTCCGGTTCCGCTTCCGACCGTGCGGTGTGGTGCCCGCGCCGGGTCTCTCCGGCCGGTGCCCCGCACCACTGCGATCGAGCCAATGTCGCAGAGTGACCGAATCTCATCGCTGTGGATCGGATATGACCGGGTGGCGGAGCGGAGGGCGACCGTCGCTCCGCGTTGTCAGTGGCGTCGAGTAGCGTTTTTCGTGGAGCGGATCGACGGATGGTGACCGAGGGGGGAGTCGGCGTGCGGGACGACGAGGAGGCGGGCGTCGAGAGCGTGCGGAACGCCGTCGGCGGGACCGTGCACGGGACGGTGGTCCAGGCCGGCGTGATCCAGGGCGACGTACGGGTCGAGGCGGCGCGGCCGGAGCTGCCGGTGCCACGGCAAGTGCCACCCGGATCGCCGCAGTTCGTCGACCGCGAGCCGGTCCTGGCGGCGATCGACGGCTGGATGGGTGACGGCGGCGGCCTCGCGGTGCTCAGCGGACTGCCGGGGGTGGGCAAGAGCGCGACCGTCCGCCGATGGGCGCAGGAGGAGCGCGGCCGGTTCCCCGGCGGCGAGTTCTACGTCGACTTCGCCGAACTGCGGGCGCAGGCCGGCGGCGACGTGTCGGCCGGGGTGAGCCGTTGCCTGCGGGCGCTCGGCGTCGAGGACCGCTACCTGCCGGACACCCTGGGCGAGTTGACGGGCCTGCTGCGCACCCTGACGGCCGACAAACGGGTGCTGATGGTGCTCGACGACGTGACCGAGCCCGCACAGGTCCGCGCGCTGCTGCCGGGTGCCCCCGGAAGCGTCGTCCTGGCGACCAGCCAGGCGATGCTCGGGGAGTTGCTCGACGACGGCGCCCGTCTGATGCCGCTGGAGCCGCTGTCCTCGGAGCACGGGCTGCAACTGCTGCGCCGATTGTGCGGACCGGCGCGGATCGACGAGGGCGGTGCGGACGCGGCCGGGCGGATCGTGGCAGGCTGCGGCGGACTGCCGGTGGCCCTGCACGTCGCCGCCGCACGTCTGGTGATGCATCCGCGTTTGACGGTCGCCGCGCTGGCCGATGAATTGGCCGACGACCGGCGCCGACTGGACGCCCTGCGCCGGGGAGGGGAGCGCACGGTGTCCGCTGTCTTCGGGGTCGCCTACGCGGGACTGCCCGCGCCGGCCGCCCGGCTCTACCGACTGCTGGGCCTGCATCCCGGTCGCCGCTGGGACGTCGCCTCGGCGGCCGCGGCAGCCGGGACCACCGCCGCCCACGCGGCCGAGCAACTCGACGTCCTGGAGACCGCGAGCCTGATCGCGATGACCGCCGACGGGCGCTACGAGTTCCACGACCTGGTGCGGCTGCACGCCCGTGAACAGACCGTCCGCGAGGACGACGAGGCCGAGCGGACGGCAGTCGTGGCCCGGATCGTCGACCACCTGCTCACCCGTGCCGCCCAGGCGGACCTCGCCGTCATGGGCCGCCGGATGCGCATCGGGTCCCACACCGACCGGTTGGGCGAGGCGGACCAGGCCACCGCCTTCGCCGACCGGCAGGAGGCGCTCGATTGGTTGGACGCCTGGCGCGGTGAGCTGCTGTCCGCCCAACAGACCGCCGCCGAGCACGGCTGGCACCGCAGAGTGTGGGAGCTCGCCGAGGCGCTCACCGCCCTCTTCCTCAACCGCCGGTACCTCAACGACTGGGTCAGGAGCGGGGACCTGGGCGCCCGGCACGCCGCCGAGGACGGCAACCAGGCCGCCGAGGCCCGGCTGCGCACCCTGCTGTCCCGCCCGCTGATGGACCGCGACGAACTCCGCCGCGCCCGACGCGAGTTGGAGACCGCCGTCGCCCGCGCCGATGAGTCCGGCCACACCCTGCTGCGCGCCTCCGTCCGCGAGTTCTACGGCCGCTACTGGGATCGCTGCGACCCGGCCCGTGCGGTGACGACCTACGAGGAGGCGATGGTCTACTACCGCGCCGCGGGCGACGAGCGCGGTATCGCCATCGGCCGGTACTTCATGGGGTGCGCCCAGCAGGCCGTCGGCCGGGTGGAGGAGGCCCGAGCCACCCTGCAGGACGCCTACGACGGGTTCATGGCCATCGACGACCGGCGGATGGGGGCCCGCGCGCTGGCCGCCATCGGCGGCGTCCTCCGGGGCCTCGGGCGCCATGCCGAGGCCGTGGCGGCCCTGGAGGAATCCGCGACCATGCTGCGCGAGCGCGGCGCCGTCCACTACGAGGCGCAGATCTGCGAGACGTTGGCGGAGCTGGCCGAGGAGCGCGGTGACCACGAGCAGTGGCGGCGCCATCTGGCACGGGCCCTGGAGATATACGAAGCGGGCGGCGGCCCGCGCGCCGTGCACCTGCGTCGCAGGCTGGAGGGCGGCCTGCACGGCCCGAACGGCGCCCCGGAGGGCCCTGACAGCGCGGGCGGTGACGGCCCCGGGAAGCCGTAGGCGGTTCAGGGTGCCTGGGCCCGTGCTGTCCATGAGGTGCAACACCCCATGGACGTGCGTGCCCGTCAGCCCGTCGGACGCGGTCGGCTCGCCCGACGGGCGGGACGGAGCTCCACGTCCTCGGTGCGGTCGCCCAACGCGAGGGTGGCGAAGCCCGAGAGCGGGCGGCGGGCGCGTACGCAGGCGTAGACGACGGCCGCCAGGACGGCGGTCTCGTGCTGCGTTCCGGTGGCCGACACCTCGATCGTGCGGCCGTCCCGCAGCCCGACCCGGCAGCCGCGGCCGGTGACGGTCGCCGCGGCGAGGAGGCAGCCGGGATAGCGGGCGAGGGTGTCGTCGATCCACCGGTCGGCGGCCACGGCGGTGTCGGCCGTGGTCCGGCGCACGAGGACGGAGGCGCTCTCCGGCCACCGCCGGTCCCCCTCGTCATCGGCACAGGACAGATGGCGGAACGGGCCGTCGAGGGCGTCGCCCAGGGGCGTTCCGGTGTCGACCGCGGACGGGGTGGTGGGAGGGGGCGAGAAGGCGACAACGGCGGCCGGGGTGCGTTCCACGGCTATCCGGGGACCCTCCGTCTCCCAGGAGCCGCGCCACCCCGGAGAGCTCGCGTCGGGCGAAGGAACCGAAGGGCCCGAAGCGCCCGAAGCGCCCGGCGAAGCCGCTGAACCCAAGGAACCCCATGAAACCGAGGTGGTGGAAGAAACGGTGGACGAACCCGAACGCCCAGCGGAACCCGGGGAATCCTCGGCGAGGGAGGTGTGGACGTAACAGGCCGTGGTGGCTTCCGGGACGTCCTGTGGGACCGGCGGCTCCGGGGCGTGGAGCGGGAGCGGCGCGCCGTTCTCCGGTTCCGGGAGGCGCAGGAGGTCGTAGACGGCGGTGCGCAGGCGTGCCAGGGCGCGGCCGGGCGTGGCGAAGGCGCTTTCCCCGACCTTGCGCAGCCGTTCCGGGGTGTCGTCGGCGGGCCCCCGGCCCAGGCCCAGTGCCCGCTCGACCTGCGGCCGCAGCGGCGCTTCGCGTTGCAGCCGCGGGGCGATCCGGCCCAGCTCCGCCATGGGGGTGCCGGCGACGGCCTCGTCGTCGCTGAACGCCCCGAGCAGCAGGGGCGTGCCGAGCGCCGCGCCGTAGAAGGTGACCGATCCGTGGTCGCCGATCAGCAGGTCGGCGGCGAGGAGCGTGGCCTGCCAGCCGGCGGTCGGCGGAATGGTCAACAGTCCGGCGTCGTGCGCGGAGCCGAGGTGCGAACGGAGGGCGTAACCACCGTGCGCGGAGGTGATGTTGGGATGGGTGACCAGGGCGACCGCGTAGTCGTCCAGGGGGAGTTCGGCGAGCAGGCGGGCCGGCAGAGCGGGATCCCGGCCCAGGACCGAGCGGTCGCGCCAGGTCGAGCTGATCATGATCAGCCGGCGCCCGTCGGCGATGCCGAGCGCCGCACGGTACGTCGCGCGCAGGGCCCGCCCGCCGAGGAGCGCGTCGTAGCACGGGTCGCCGACGAGCAGGGTGCGGCCGGCGGTGGCGGGATGGGCGGCGGCGAGTTGGGCCGCCTGGTCGGGGTGGGAGATCGCCAGCCGGGCGCGACCGCTGCGCAGCAGCGCGTCCGGGACGACGCCGGCCAGCCGGTCGCGGTCGCTGCGCGCGTCCGGGACGACCTTGTGGAAACCGACGCCGTGCGGCAGGACCAGCACCGGACAGGTGTGGTGCGCGGCCGTGAGGTCGGCGTTCTCGGTCGCCGTGACGATCAGGTCGGGGTCGGTCCGGGCGAACTGGTGCCAGGGCAGCACCCGGGCGCCGACCGAGCGGAGCAGGGCGTGCACGCCGTCGTTGAACGCCGAGGTGGGGTCGAAGGCGAAGACCAGGTGGACCCGCGGGTCATCGCGCAGGACGGGGCGCAGGACGTCGAGGACCCGCACGGTCGAGGTGACGGTGCGGGCGACCGCGATCACCAGCCGTTCGCCGCGGAACGTCTGCCACCGCTCGGGATCCGTCCCCAACGGCACTCGTAGCGGGGGAAGCAGCCCGTGCGTGCTGTCCGCCGCAGCCGCGGGCGCGCCGTCCGCACCCGCGGGCGCACACCCCTCGACGCCGTCCGCCCCCGCCCCGTCCCCCGCCCCGTCCCCCTCCCCGGTTCGCGGTTCGCGGTTCGCGGTTCGCGGTTCGCGGTTCGCGGTCAGGGTGGTGTTAGCGCGCCTCACCGTTGTTTGCAACCCCCTGGTGGTGACATCGCCGGCGGTCTGCCACCGGCGATCGGACCTGTGCCCGGCAGCCACCGTATTTCACGGCGATGCCGTGCCCGGTCCAGGGCCGGGCCTCAGGCGTCCCCGGGCTTTCGCCGGCCGGCGCTGAACCGCCCCAACCGCAACGACGCGGGACCGAAACCGAGCGAGCGCGGCAGCCGACGGAGCGCCCGCTCCAGGCCGGGTGCGCTCGGTGCGGCCGGGACCGGCGCCGTGGTGAGTGCGGCGGTGGCCGAAGGGGCGTACCGGGCCGGCAGCGCGGACGGCGCGTCCGCGGCTTCGGCGCCCGGTGCGCGCACCGCGGACGAGGGCGCGGCGGACGCCGGTTGCTGGGTCCACGCCTGCGGCAGCCGGGTCACCGGGACGGCCGGCCGGACCACGTCCACGTAGGCGCGGCAGACCGGAGGCAGGCCGACGGCCGGGTCGCGCACTCCGTCGAGCGCGCCGCGCACGAAACGGGTGGCCAGCGACGGCCGGGAGACGCCCGGGCGCGGGGAGCGCGGAAGCTCCTCGCCGGCGGCCAGTGCCCACGGCCCGTCCACGAGACCGCCGACGGCGCGCTGCACCCTGCGGGCCAGCGCGGGCTCGTCCAGGCCGTACCGCCCCAGCGCGGCGCGGAGCTCGGCCGCACCATGGGCGGCGAGGGACAGCCCCTGGCCGAAGTCCGGATTGACCGAGGCCACCGCGCCGCCGAGGGCCAGGAACCCGGTGGGCCAGCTGCGGAGCCGCTCGTAGCGGTGGCGGCGGCTGGAGGTGTCCCGGGTCAGCCGCACCTCGCTCAGCGGCTCGGCCTCGGCGATGAGGTCCCCGATGACCGGGTGGATGCGGTGCGCGAACGGCACGAAGCGGTCGGCGCGTTCGGACGGCGGTTCGGCGCCGCTGCCGCCACCGGTGAGCGTGACCAGCCAACGCCCGCCCTCGATCGGGACCAGCGTCGCGGTCCGGGCGGGCGGGAGCGGGGTGCCGTGCGCGGCGGCGTCGGCGGCCGGACGGCAGTCCGAACGCCCGGTGATCACCGGGCAGTTCCGGGCCCCGGGCGGCGCGCGGAAGATGCGGGTGGCGCAGACGATCCCGGAGTCCCGGACGTCCTCCGGCGCGGCGGGCAGCCCCAGCGCCGCCAGCCGGTCCGGGGTGGTGGAGGAACGGCCGGTGGCGTCCACCACGAGATCGGCGTCCAGACGGTACGTCTCACCGCTGGTGGTGCCCCTGACCCACACCCCGGTGACGTGCTCGGCGGTGCCGGTCAGCCGTTCGGCCTCCGTGCCGTCGAGGACCGACACCCCGGAGAGCGCCGGTACCTGGCCGCGGACCACCCGGTCGAGCAGATCGCGGGAGCAGGTGAACACGTGCTGCGTGCGGGCCGAACGGCCGGGGCGCAGCGGACCGTTCTCCGACGGCACCACGAGCCGGTGGGCGCCCTCGGCCAGCCAGCGTGCGACGGTGCCGGGCAGTAGGTCCTCGATGACCCGGGCGCCGTCCGCCGCCAGGAGGTGGGTGTGCCGGGGCTGCGGAAGGTCGCTGGGCAGCGCGGGGGTCCGCGGCAGCCGCTCCCGCTCCACGACGATCACGTCGGCGTACGCGGACAGCGCCGCGGCGGCGAGCATGCCCGTGAAGCCGCCGCCGAGCACCACGGCGAGGTACGGGTGCGTGAACTGGAGCCCGGCGCTGGTCGTTCTGCTCGACGCGTTCATGAGCGGTCCCTTTCTCGGCGGTGGCGCGCGGATCCCCGGCGGGGCCCGGTCACGTCCAGAAAGGGCGGAGCGGTGTGGGGCCGGGAGTGACGGCGCGCGGCGGCGATGACGGCGTCGGTGGCGGCGGTGACCCGCGCCGTCAGCGACGGCAGGGAAGCAGACGCGGTTCGCAGGATGCGCAGAGGTGCCGGCGGAAGAGGCAGAGCGCGTTGTAGGTCCCGGCAGGCCGGCGCGAACGCCGGCCTGCCGCCCCCCGATTTCCCCATCATGATTCCCCCTCAGGCCGTGCCCGCCCGACCGCGGTTCGGACCCCGTCCTCCGCCACTCCCGGCCCGGAATCCCGGGTGGGACGGGCCGGCACCGCTGCCTCGCGCGCTGTGCGCTGCCCTTGAGGACGTGGCCGTCGCCTTGGGTCAACGGCGGACACACGTCCGGATCGTAGGCGGCGTCGATCACTTCCGGTAGCCGACGGAGAGTGAGCGATGCGTCGGAGCCACCCGACCCGTACTGCCCGGTAGACCACCACCAAATGGTGCCAATGGGGAGAAAGGGCATCGAACTTTTCTCGCGTCGCGAGAAATCCCCCAAGAATCGAGGGTGCGCGCGAGAGCGCTGCTCTTCGCGCGTCCGGAGGGTTGGCGCGAAATGATCGGGAGGCGGCGAGCCGGTCGGTGCCGTGCCTACCCTGTGCGGGCAACGCACCGGAGAACCCGAGGGAGAGTCGTGCGCGCGATCGTCATGCGAGAATTCGGCGGCCCGGACGTGCTCCGACTGGAGGACGCGCCCGAGCCGACGCCCCGCGCCGGGCACGCACTCGTCGAGGTGACCCTGGCCGGCGTCAACTACGCCGACGTGCACGTCCGCGGGGACACCTACCTCGCCCCGGTCGACCTGCCCTACATACCCGGCAACGAAGTCGTCGGCACCCTCGACGGCCGGCGGGTCGTCGGACTCACCCGCGGTGGCGGCTACGCCGAACGGACGCTGCTGCACCGCCGCGTCACCTGGGACGTCCCCGACGCCGTCAGCGACGGGCAGGCGGTCGCGCTGGCCCTCCAGGGCAACAGCGCCTGGCACCTGCTGTTCACCGCACTGCGCCTCACCAAGGGCGAGACCGTCGTCGTCCCGGCCGCGGCGGGCGGCGTCGGCACACTGGCCGTCCAGCTCGCGGCCCGGGCCGGCGCCAAGGTCATCGGTCTCGCCGGCTCCGCGGCCAAGCGCCAACTGGCCCTGGAACTGGGCGCACACGCCGTGGTCGACTCCACCGCCGAGGACCTCACGGAGCGCATCCTGGACGCCGCCGGCGGCCCCGTCGAGACCGCCCTGGAGATGACCGGCGGCGCCACCTTCGCCCGGACCCTGGCGGCCCTCGCACCGCGCGGTCGACTCGCCGTCTACGGCTTCGCCGGCGGCGAGTTGGCGGACGTGCCCACCCGCGAACTCATGGAGCGCTCCCTCACCGTCTCGGGTTTCTGGCTGCCCCAGCTCTACGGGGACCGCACCGCCCTGCCGACGTCCATGCGGGCGTTGTTCGACGCCGTCGCCGACGGCTCCCTGACCACGCTGACCGGCGCCACCTACGCGCTCGGGGAGGCGGCGCAGGCGCACCACGACCTCGCCGCCCGCACCCCGACCGGCAAGCTCGCCCTCGACGTCACCCGCTGACGCCGAAGGCGCCGGGGGCCGGTCGCCCCGCACCACACACGCCGTGCCCCTTCGGGCGCGGAGCACCGCCAGGGAGGAGAGCACACGATGGGCCATCGCACCGCAGCGTCGCAGTCCACGGCTCCGGAGGCCGCGCACCACACCGACCAGGTTCGCCGGAGCACGGCCGCCGCCGGCTCCCGGACGCCCGGATCCGGCCATGCCGAGCGGGTCTTCCTCGTCCAGACGGCCTTCGCCGAGCTGGGCGGGCACGCCCACGGGCCCGGTGAGATCGCGGAGTTCACCGGCCTGGACGACTCGGTCGTCTACCGGATCCTGCAGTCCGGCATCTACCAACGGATCTTCGAACGGGTGGACCGCGGCCTCTACCGGCTGCGGACCTCGGCCGCCCAACTCGCCTTCACCGCGCTCGACCACCGCCTCGACGGGGCGCAGACGGTCCTGCGCGATCTGCGCGAGGCGACCGGGAACGGGCTGGCGTTCCTGTACATGGTGGCGCCGTTCTCCGGCGCGCAGCGGCAGTGCGTCGACATGGCCGTCGGCGACTCCGACCTGGCCGAACTCGGCATGACACCACGGGACGTGCTGTCCGTGACCCGCTCCCTGCGCACCGGTGCCTCCGGGCGGACCATCCTCGCCTACCTCCCGGAGGTCCTCCAGCAGCGCGTGCTGGCCGAGCCGGTCCCCGACCAGGCCGGGCCCGGCGTCTACCGGGACAACGCCGCGCTGCTGGCCTCCCTCGCCGAGGTCCGCGACCTCGGCCACGCGCTCGGCTACGAGGAGTGCATGGCCGGCTGGAACTCCTGCGCCGCACCGATCATGTGGGACGGGGCCATCATGGGCGCGGTGCTGCTGCTCAAGCAGAAGACCGTGATGCCGCACGCCCCCGACGGCGTCATCGAGGCCACCAAGGAGGCGGCGGCCGTCCTCAGCCGTCACGGGGCGGCCCGGCCGGGCACGGACGCCTGACCCGGAACCCCGGCACCACCGGGCCGCGTGACTGTGCACGAGGCGGCACGCCTCTCTACCGTGGCACCAGGCGCGACACGACGCGCGTGACAGACGAGGGGGTCCGATGGAAGCGGAACTGGTGGCGCTCGCGGCGTCCGGGGCGACGACGCTGGTGCAGCAGATGGCGACCGACGGCTGGGCCGCGGTCCGCCGGCGGATGGCGGCCCTGCTCGCCCGGCGCCGCGGCGCGGAGGAGGAGGCGGAGGTCGAACGCGAACTGGACCAGGCGCGCGCCGACGTCGTCGCCGCGCAGCAGGACGGTGACGAGGACGTGGCCGAGGGGATGGCCATGGTCTGGAAGGCCCGGCTGCGGCGGGTGCTGGCCGAGGATCCGGCCGCGGCGGCCGAACTGCGCCGGCTGCTCGACGAGGTGGCGCCCCAGCAGCAGGCCCAGGCCACCGTGCGGGACGTCCACAACACCCTCAGCGGCAGTGCGAGCGGGGTGGTGGTGCAGGCCGGCGTGATCTCCGGCGGCATCCACGGCATCCCGCCCGGCGGACCGCAGCCCCGCTGACCCCCGGCGCCGCGCACCGGCCGGCGGGGCAGAATGGCCGGGTGCGGCTCGAAGCGATCACCTGGGAACGGCTCACCGACGCGCTCGCCGGGCGCGTCGACGGGCTGACGGCGCACGACGGGAGCCCCTGGCTGCGGGTGGCGGTCGACGGGGCGCCCGCCGCCGCCCCCGGCGACCTCGCCGGGCGGCTCGCCGAGGCGCTCCGGCTCCGGGGGCGGGCGGTGCACGAGGTCGGCGCCCACGGCTTTCTGCGGCCCGCCTCGCTGCGCCTGGAGTACGGCCGGGAGGACCCGGACGCCTACCACGACGAGTGGTTCGACCGGCGGGCCCTGTGGCGCGAGGTGTTCCAGCCGCTGGAACCGGGCGGCACCGGGCGGGTGCTCCCGGACTTCTGGGACCCGGTGGCGGACCGGGCGACCCGCAGCGCCTACGTGGAACTGCCGCCCGGCGGGGTGCTGTTGCTGCACGGTCCGCTGCTGCTCGGGCAGTGGTTCCCGTTCGACCTCGCGGTGCACCTGAAGCTGTCGCCGGGTGCGCTCGCCCGCCGCACTCCGCGAGACCAGCACTGGACGCTGCCGGCGTTCGCCCGCTACGAGGCCGAGACCCGGCCCGAGGAGGCCGCGGACGTCGTCGTACGGGCCGACGATCCCCGCCGACCGGCCTGGACCGGCACCACGGACTGAGCGGACGGGCCACCGGACGCCCGCCCCGCGAACGGGCCCGCCGGGGCCAGCCCCGCCCGCGGCGCCCCGTCCCGTCCCCCTCGGCAACTCCCCCTCCTGACGGCCTCCTTGGGCCGGTGTGCCGCGCGTCGCGCTCTCGGTCATGGCGATCCCCCCCGGCGGCCCCCGCGACCGCCCCGCTCTGAAAAACCGTACGGCCGGCCACTGACAATCGACCGGCGACGGCCGAACGCGGGCCGCCCGACGACGCGTTCACCGCGGCCGGTAGCGTGCGGGGGATGACGACCTCGTTCGACGCAGCAGCACCGCAACCGCCCCTGCCCGGCAGCCAGGGACCCACCGCGACCGTGGAGGTCCCGCCGCGTGCCGTCGGAGCCGTGGCGATGTCCTACGCCCCCGACCCGGACGGCGACCCCGACCCCGGCGAGATCGTCTGGACCTGGGTGCCGTTCGAGGAGAACGACGGACGCGGCAAGGACCGGCCGGTGCTGGTCGTGGCCCGGGAAACGACCGGGACGCTGCTGGCCGTGCAACTGTCGAGCAAGCGCCACAGCGAGGACCGGGACTGGGTGGCGATCGGCGCGGGTCCCTGGGACCGCGCCGGGCGGGACTCCTGGGTGGCCGTGGACCGGGTGCTGCGGGTCCACGCCGACGGGATGCGGCGCGAGGCGTGCGCGCTCGACCGGGGCCGCTTCAACCTCGTCGCCAACCGGCTGCGGGAGCTCCACGGCTGGCGGTGACGCCGACCGCGCGCCCGGGGCCGGGAGCCGGCCCCGGGCGCAGCAGGCGGCGGATCAGGCGTCGGCCAGCGCCAGCAGCTTGGTGACGGTGTTCCAGTTGCGCGCGGTGGCCGTCACCCCGAGCCGGGCCCGGCCGACCGCCTCGGCCAGCTTGGAGCGCCCGATGCCCTGCGGACACCACAGGTACAGGTCGCGGCCCATCAGCCGGAACCGGTCCGGTGCGTACGCGTCCTGGTCGAGCGCGTCCAACCGGGCCGTGTCGGTCGGCACCTGCGACAGGAACGTCACGTGCAGGGTCTTGGGCTCCGGAACGGCGAGCGGGAACGGGTTCCCGGCGATGGTGGCGGCCCACTCGTCCCTCGTCCGCACGACCACCGGCACCGACAGGCCCAGCTCGGCCGCGATCCGCTCCTCGATCCGCCGGGCGGTCTCCGCCGGCGCCGTCCCCGGGTCGGCGAAGACGAGGTTGCCCGTCTGCAGCAGGACGGAGACCTCCTCGAACCCCAGAGAGCGGGCCAGCTCCAGCTGACGGGCCTTGGGGAAGGCGTTGTGGCCTCCGACGTTGATGCCGCGGAGCAGAGCGATCTGGCGGGGCATGCGCGATCCTTCGAGGACGGTGCCGGCCGGCGGCGGGCACGAGGGGCGAGCGAACGGGGAGGCGGCCGGGCCGCGGCCCGACGGGGCTCAGAACAGGGGAGCGGGGAGCACGCCCTCCAGGGCCAGCAGCAGCCGCTTGGCCTCCAGGCCGCCGCCGAAACCGCCGATCCCGCCGTCGCTGGCCACCACCCGGTGGCAGGGCACGACCACCGGGAGCGGATTGGAGCCCATGGCGGCGCCCACCGCCCGGGCAGCCCCCGGCTCCCCGACGCGGTCCGCGAGGTCCTGATAGCCCACCACGCTGCCGTACGGCACGCCGTCGGCCAGGACGTGCAGCACCCGGGCGTTGAAGCCGCCGGACAGCGACCAGTCCAGCGGGACCGTGAAGGCGTGCAGCTCACCGGAGAAGTAGCGGTCGAGCTCGTCGGCGGCCGTCGCCAGGTGCGGCAGCTCCGGCAGCGGCGGCCCGCCGAAGGTGCCCTCCAGCCGGGTCAGCGCCCGTCGGGTCACCCGCTCCTCGGCGTGGAAGACGACCTGGACCAGGCCCTCGCGGGTCGCGGCGAGCAGCAGCGGGCCGATCGGGGCCCCGACGCGCGTCCAGGCCCAGTCGCGGCGGGGCGGACGGCCCGTCTCCGGGGCGGCGTCCGGCGCCGGGGCGGGTCCTGGGCCGTGCTCTCGGTTCGTCACGTGTCCAAGGGTAGGTCCGGCCACCGACAACGCGGCGGGGAGCGGACCGGGCGGCCCCCGACGGCCCCGCTCCCCGCCGCGCCCGACGGTCAGTGGCCCCCGGCGGCCAGGGCCTCGCGCACCACGTCCGGCTTGTTGCTGATGACGCCGTCGACGCCCAGGTCGGCGGAGCCGACCGCGGCCTTGGCGTCGTCGACGGTCCAGGTGTAGAGCTCCAGCCGCCGGTGGTGCGGGCCGCGCAGCGCGTGCACGGCGTCCACGTACGCACGGGTGACGGCCGTGTGGGGCGGGTTGATCTGGTCGCAGTAGGCGGCGTACTTGGGCAGGTCGGTGACCGAGGGGTTCCCGAGGAAGCCCGTCTTGATCGCCGGTTCCAGGCGGTGGACCTTCTTGATCGCGTCGGCGTTGAAGCTCTGGACGATCAGCCGGCTCTTGACGTGCGCACCGTTCAGCCAGCCGTCGTGGTGCAGCTCCCGGAGGGCCTGCCGCTCGATCCCCGGGTAGAGCTCGGGGTTCTTCAGCTCCATCAGCAGCCGCTGGCCGTTGTGCTCGACCTCGTCGAGGTAGTCCTCAAGGGTCGGTACCCGCTCGCCCTTGAACTTCGCGTCGTACCAGCTGCCGGCGTCCAGCTTCTCGATCTCCCGGAGCGTGAAGTCGCCGACGTTCCACGGCGAGCGCTCCGGGAAGACCTTCTTGACGTTGGTCGTCCGGGCCAACGAGGTGTCGTGCAGGACGACCAGCTCGCCGTCCTTGGTGCGCTGGACGTCGTTCTCCACCCAGGTGATGCCGAGCCGGTGCGCCGCATCGACGGACGCGAGCGTGTTCTCGGGCGCGTACGCCGCGGCGCCGCGGTGGCCGACCACCACGGGGGGACGCCCGTGGGCGGCGGCCTGGGCGCCGCCGGCGGGGAGGGCGAGCGCGGACAGACCCATGAGCGCACCGGCGAGGGCAGCGACGGGGCGAATACGCATACGGACTCCTCGTGACGTCGTGGTAGTGGACTGACGTGAGGTGAGGTGAACGGGGAGGACGGTCAGACGGAGGCTCGCAGCCGGGCCGGAGGGGGAGACGGACGTGCGGTGGCCGGGCGCTGAACGGGAAATGGCCGTGTTCCGTGCGGAGCGTCGCAGTTGCAGGATGCCCGGAACGGCCCTGCAGCAGACGTACGCCCCGACGTCGTCCAACTTGCCGGAGCTGCGGCGTCCGCGCATCTCGGCCGACGGCGAGTCACCCCTCGTATGTGTGACCGTTTTTGCCGCCCGCGCCCCGGGCATACCTTTCCGGCTGGTCGCGACGTGCCCGGCCCTGGGCTGGGGGTGCGTGCGAGCGGGTGGAGCGCCGGTGGCGCGGCGGAGACCGGCCCACTCGCCCACCGCTCCGGCGCCCCTCGGGAAACCGCAGGTCAGATCCGGTGCGGCACCGATTGTCAGTGGCGGGTCGTACGGTGGATCCCATGCGGCCCGTTTCAAAGATCGAACGCACGGTGGCGCCCTTCGAGGTCGTCAGCTCCTACCAGCCCAACGGTGACCAGCCGGCGGCCATCGCCGAGCTCGACCGGCGCATCCGCGGCGGTGAGAAGGACGTCGTCCTGCTGGGTGCGACCGGTACCGGCAAGTCGGCGACCACCGCGTGGATGATCGAGAAGCTGCAGCGCCCGACGCTGGTGATGGCGCCCAACAAGACCCTCGCGGCCCAGCTCGCCAACGAATTCCGCGAACTGCTGCCCAACAACGCCGTCGAGTACTTCGTCTCGTACTACGACTACTACCAGCCGGAGGCGTACGTCCCGCAGTCCGATACGTACATCGAGAAGGACTCCTCCATCAACGAGGAGGTCGAACGGCTGCGCCACTCCGCGACGAACTCCCTGCTCACCCGGCGGGACGTGGTCGTCGTCGCCTCGGTGTCCTGCATCTACGGCCTGGGTACGCCCCAGGAGTACGTCGACCGGATGGTGCCGCTCAGGGTCGGCGACGAGCTCGACCGGGACCAGCTGCTGCGCCGCTTCGTCGAGATTCAGTACACCCGCAACGACCTGGCGTTCACCCGGGGCACCTTCCGGGTCCGCGGCGACACCATCGAGATCTTCCCGGTCTACGAGGAGCTGGCCGTCCGGATCGAGATGTTCGGCGACGAGATCGAGGCGCTGTCCACCCTGCACCCGCTCACCGGCGAGGTGATCAGCGACGACCAGCAGCTCTACGTCTTCCCCGCCAGCCACTACGTCGCCGGCCCCGAGCGCATGGAGAAGGCCGTCGCCGGGATCGAGGCAGAGCTGGCGGACCGGCTCGCCACCCTGGAGAAGCAGGGCAAGCTGCTGGAGGCCCAGCGGCTGCGGATGCGCACCACGTACGACATCGAGATGATGCGGCAGATCGGCTCCTGCTCGGGCATCGAGAACTACTCGATGCACATGGACGACCGCGAGCCGGGCACGGCGCCCAACACCCTCCTCGACTACTTCCCCGAGGACTTCCTGCTGGTCATCGACGAGTCGCACGTCACCGTCCCGCAGATCGGCGCCATGTACGAGGGCGACGCCTCCCGCAAGCGCACGCTCGTCGACCACGGCTTCCGGCTCCCGTCCGCGCTGGACAACCGGCCGCTGAAGTGGGAGGAGTTCCTGGAGCGGGTCGGCCAGACCGTGTACCTCTCCGCGACGCCCGGTCCGTACGAGCTGTCCCGCAGCGACGGCTTCGTCGAGCAGATCATCCGGCCGACCGGCCTGGTCGATCCGGAAGTGGTGGTCAAGCCCACGGACGGGCAGATCGACGACCTGGTGCACGAGATCCGCAAGCGCACCGAGAAGGACGAGCGCGTCCTGGTCACCACCCTCACCAAGAAGATGGCCGAGGACCTCACCGACTACTTCCTCGAGCTCGGCATCCAGGTCCGCTACCTGCACAGCGACGTCGACACCCTGCGGCGCGTGGAGCTGCTGCGCGAGCTGCGGGCGGGTGAGTACGACGTGCTGGTCGGCATCAACCTGCTCCGGGAGGGCCTGGACCTGCCGGAGGTTTCCCTGGTGGCCATCCTCGACGCCGACAAGGAGGGCTTCCTGCGCTCCGGCACCTCGCTGATCCAGACCATCGGCCGGGCGGCCCGCAACGTCTCCGGCCAGGTGCACATGTACGCCGACAAGATCACCCCGGCGATGGAGAAGGCCATCGACGAGACCAACCGCCGCCGGGAGAAGCAACTCGCGTACAACAAGGAGAACGGCATCGACCCGCAGCCGCTCCGCAAGAAGATCGGCGACATCGTCGCCACCCTGGCCCGCGAGGAGATCGACACCCAGGAACTGCTGGGCAGCGGCTACCGCAAGTCCGGCGACAAGGACGGCAAGGCCAAGGCGCCGGTCCCGGCGCTCGGCGGGAAGGCCGGCAAGGCGAGCAAGGCCGCCAAGGCCGCCAAGGGCAAGGCCGCCAAGGGCGGGGAGGTCCTCACGGACCGGCCCGCGGCCGAACTCGCGGCCACCATCGAGGAGCTGACCGAGCGGATGCGGGCCGCCGCGGCGGAGCTGCAGTTCGAGGTCGCCGCCCGGCTCCGGGACGAGGTCGGCGAGCTGAAGAAGGAGCTGCGGCAGATGAAGGAGGCCGGACTGCGGTAGCGGCCGGTGCCCGTCGTGCCCACCGGGGCGACGGCGGGCGAGTGGACCGGCCGGGGACCGTGCCCTGGTGGTGTTGCGGATCCACCACAGGCGGCGGGATCCGGCGTGCCCCGCCCCGCCCGGGTGCGTAGGGTCGGCAGAGTTCGCCGAAGCGGCGGACACGGACGGGCGAGGAGGGGACGGCGGGTGTCGGTCAACGCGTCCACGCGGCCTGGCATCGGCCGGCGACTGTCCGACGGGGCGAGGCCGTTCCGGGGCCTGACGGGTCCGGCGCGGCGCCGGGATCCGGCGCGCCCCACCCGCAGCGGCGGCGCCGACCGGAGCGTGCAGGACACCGCCCGCGCCGCACCGGACATCGGCCGCGCCGCGCGGGTCATCCGCACGGCGCACGGTGCGGGCGCCGAGCGCCGGCCGACCGCCCTCGACGCCCCCGCCGTCGACCGCACCCGCACGGACCCGGACCCGGAGCCAGAGCCGCGGCCGGCGAGCCGCCCGCACCCGTAGGCGCCGCAGCCGCAGCACCGATGAGCGACCGGGCCGACACGCACCCGGCATCCCACCCGACCTGCTACGACACACAAGGGGACGACGATGACGGCGGAGCTGGTCCGGGGGCAGAACCACCCACTGGACGGCACCCGTGTGGAGATCCGGATCGCGGCCGACGGGCCCGTCCTGGTCGGGGTCGCGCTCGGCGACGGCCAGGGCCGGCTGGCGGGCACCGAGGCGGTGGTCCATCCGGGCGCACCCCGTCGGCCCGGCGTCGAGGTGCCCTCCGGGGCGGCGGCCGAGCAGCGCATCGCGGTCGACCTCGACGCGCTGCCCGCCGCGGTGCACCGGCTGAGCGTGCTGCTCGCGCTGCCGGGCGGGCCCGGTGCGCCGCACGCCTTCGGTGCCGCGGCCGCGCCGTCGCTGGTCGTCGCGCAGGCCGACGGCACCCCCCTCGCGGCGTACGTCGTCACCGGCCTCGGCCTGGAATCCGCGCTGGTCGCCCTGGAGCTGTACCGGCGCCGGGGCGCCTGGCGGATTCGCGCGGTCGGCCAGGGGTACGCCGGCGGACTGCCGGAGCTGCTGCGCGACCAGGGGATGCCGCGCGCCTCGGAGCTGGCCGCCGAGATCGAAGCGGCGGCGGGCCCCGGCCGGACACCGGCGGCAGTGCCGCCCGACCCGGTGGCGCTGCACCACCCCGGGCAGTCGACGGTCGGCAGCAGCCCCGAAGCCCCGGCCGCGGGCCCCGACACCCCGCCTTCCGGAGATCGGGCCGACTACCGCCATCCCCGACGGTCCACGGCGCCCGCCTCCGCCCCGGCGCCCGGGGGCGTGGCGGCGTCCGCCCCGTCCGCGTCCGGCCCGCCCGCGCCGTCCGCCGGCCCCGGCGCCCCGACCGCACCGGTCGCCGGCGACGCAAACGGCTGGAGCATGGAGGAGCGGCTCTACAACCAGGTCCGCGGCATGTTCGAGGACCTGGCCCGGTCGGTCGCCGCGTACCGCAGCGCCACCGGTTTCGCCGCGTCCCGCCTGGAGCGGGAGCTCGACGAGGCGCTCGCCGACCCCGCCACCCGGCTGGGCGGTGCGGCCGAGACGGCCCGGTCCGCCGCCCGGGACCGGCACACCGACCTGGTCGATCGGGCCCGCGCCGTCCTCGACCGTGACCTCGCCCAGCTGACCGCCGAGTCGGAGGTGGTGGAGCCGGCGCTGCCGCCCGCCCTGGCCCGTTGGGACAACCCGGTGTGGCAGGGCTACGAGGTTCCCCAGCGGCATCCGATGGCGGTGCGGCTGGGCGATCTGCACCTCCCGGAGGCCCCAGGTCTGCGCATCCCGATGCTCGTCCGGCTCCCGCTGGAGCGCGGACTGTGGATCGACAGCGGTCCGGGCCCGTACCCGCGCGGCGGGTACGACCCGGAGCGGGAGTTCGGCCGCCGGGAGCTGGGCGGTGCGCTCACCGACGCGGTGCCCGACGAGGCCGCGCTGGGGCGGCTGGCCCTGGAGACCGCCGTGGCGGTCGCCGCCCGGCTGCTCGCCGCCCATCCGCCGGGTGCGTTCGCGGTCCAGGTCATCGACCCCGCCGGCGCGGCCGCCCCGGCGCTCGCCCCGTTGCGGGAGAGCGGCCTGCTGCCCGTCTCCCCGGCCACCGGCGCCGCGGGCGTGGCCGCGGTGCTGGAAGCGCTGACCCGGCGGGTCGACCTCCTCCAGATGGCGGTGCGGCACCGTGCGACGGAGGCCCTGCCGCCGGAGCTGGATCCGGCCGAGCAACTGCTGATCGTCCACGACTTCCCGCACGGCTTCGACGACCGCGGGCTGAACCAACTGCGCTATCTGGCCGACGAGGGTCCCGCGGTGGGCGTCCACCTGATGATGGTCGCCGACCGGGACCGGGCGCGGGAGTACGGGCCGGTCCTGGATCCGCTCTGGCGGGCCCTGTTGCGGCTCACGCCGGTGCCCGACGTCCATCTCGCCGACCCGTGGGTCGGCCACGCCTGGACGTACGCGCCGTCGCTCGCGCCCCGGCGCAGTGAGGTGCTCCGCCGGGCGCTGGACCGTGTCGCGGCGGCTCGACCGGCTGCGGATCCGGAGCCGGGCTGACGCCCACCAGCCCCGTCAACCGTTCCGTAAACCGCCACTCACCTGCGGTTTTAGACTTTCCTTTGCCATTTCATGAACTTCCTTTACCCTTCCTTGGAAGGGGTGCGGAAATCCCCGGCAGCGACGACGCTGTGAGTGCCGTACGACTCTGCCGGAGGAGCAGTGGACGTTTCCCTGAACCTGTGGGTGCTGACCATCCTCGGTCTGGCCGCCCTGATCGCCGTTGACTTCTTCATCGGCGGGCGCAAGCCCCACGAGGTGTCCCTCAAGGAAGCCGGCATCTGGACCGGTGTCTGGATGGCGCTGGCCGTGCTGTTCGGGCTCGGCCTGCTGGTCTTCGGCGGGGGCGCGCCGGCCGGCGAGTTCTTCGCGGGCTTCATCACCGAGAAGTCGCTCAGCGTCGACAACCTCTTCGTCTTCGTCCTGATCATGAGCAAGTTCGCGGTGCCGGCCGTCTACCAGCAGCGGGTGCTGTTGGTCGGGGTGCTGATCGCCCTGGTGCTGCGGGCCGGCTTCATCGGCGCGGGCGCGGCGATCATCGCCAACTTCTCCTGGGTCTTCTACCTCTTCGGGGCGTTCCTCATCTGGACCGCCTGGAAGCTCATCCAGGAGGCGCGGGGCGGCCAGGAGGACGAGGAGTTCGAGGAGAACCGCTTCCTGAAGGCGGTCGAGCGGCGCTTCCCGTCCACCGACCAGTACCACGGGACCAAGCTGTTCGTCGTCGAGAACGGCCGGCGGCTGATGACCCCGATGCTGATCGTCATGCTGGCGATCGGCACCACCGACGTCCTCTTCGCCCTGGACTCCATCCCGGCGATCTTCGGCCTGACCCAGGACCCGTACATCGTCTTCACCGCCAACGCCTTCGCCCTGATGGGCCTGCGGCAGCTGTACTTCCTGATCGGCGGACTGCTCAAGAAGCTGGTCCACCTCTCCTACGGCCTGTCGGTGATCCTCGGGTTCATCGGCGTGAAGCTGGTGCTGCACGCCCTGCACGAGTCGGGGGTGCCCGTCCCGGAGATCAGCATCCCGGTCTCGCTGGGCGTGATCTGCGCGGTGCTGGCCGTCACGACGGTGACCAGCCTGCGGGCCTCCCGGCGCCAGGCGGCGGCCGAGGAGGCCGCGGCGGCCGCCGACGAGGCCGGGGCGCACCCCCGCCCGTAGGCGCCGCGGAGAACGGCACGGGCCCGGTGGGCGGAGAGAACCACCCACCGGGCCCGGTGCCGGGCGAGCGGCCGCTACCAGCCGCGCTCCCGCCACTCGGCGAGGTGCGGCCGCTCGGCACCGAGCGTGGTGTCGCCGCCGTGTCCCGGATAGACCCAGGTCTCGTCCGGCAGCCGGTCGAAGAGCTTGGTCTGCACGTCGTCCAGCAGGCTGGCGAACCGTTCGGCACTGCCCCAGGTGTTGCCGACCCCGCCCGGGAAGAGGCAGTCCCCGGTGAAGACGTGCGGGTGGCCGTGCGGGTCGTCGTAGACCAGCGCGATGCTGCCCGGGGTGTGCCCGACCAGATGACGCGCGGTCAACTGCACCCGGCCGACGGTGATCGTGTCGCCGTCCTCGACCGGGACGTCCGTGGGCACGGGGATGCCCTCGGCGTCGTGGCGCCCCGCGTACGTCCGGGCGCCGGTCGCGTCGACGACCTCGCGCAACGCGCCCCAGTGGTCGCCGTGCTGGTGCGTGGTGACCACGGAGGCCAGACCGCCGTCGCCGATCAGGGTCAGGAGCGTGTGCGGCTCGGCGGCCGCGTCGATCAGCAACTGCTCGTCGGTCGCGCGGCACCGCAGCACGTACGCGTTGTTGTCCGTCGGACCGACCGCGACCTTCGAGATCATCAGGTCGGTCAGCTCGTGCACGTCGGCCGGTCCGCCGACCTTCACTGCTCCGCTGTAGCTCATGGCACCAACTCTAGAGCGGCGGGATGACCGGCAGCGCGGCGCCGGGGGTGTCCAGCCGGCCGCCGTCGGCCCGGCCGGTCAGCCAGCCGACGAGGTCCGCCGGCGCCCCGCTGACCACGACCGCAGGGGCCGGCGCGGTGCCGGGGGCGTCCCGGCGCCCGGTGCGCCACCGGCGGCCGTCGTCGGCCCGGAGCTCCAGCGCGGGCAGCTCCGGGTGTCCGGCGAACTTGATCTGGGTGAGGAAGTCCAACTCGCTGTCCACGAAGGCCGGCGGGAGCTGTTCGACGGCGTACCCGACGCCCAGGTCGACGTGGTGCAGTTCGACCTCTGCCAGCCGCCGCAGCGCGAGCCGGTCGGCCCGCTCGACGACGCCGTTGCGCATCTCGACCTCGTACGCCCTGCGGTCCTCCGGCAGGGCCTGCGCCGCCGCCTCGAAGCGGGCCGCGCTCTCCTGGAAGTCCTCCAGGTGGGTCGCCAGGGGACGGTCGGCGTCGCGTTCGATGTCGCCGTCCCGGGCCGCGGCGCTGGCGTACATCGGGGTGCGGACGCCGGTCCGCGCCCACGTGAGGAGATTGACCAGGGCGTCGGCGTTGCGGGCCAGGTGGGCCAGCACGTGACCCCGGGTCCACCCGGGCAGCAGTGACGGCTCGCCGATCGCGGCGTCGTCGAGCTTGCCCAGGGATACCAGCAGCCGGTCGGTCGACTCGTGGACGGCGGACACGTGGCGCGGGAAATCAGGAGGGATGGTCATGGCCCGACGCTAGCGCCGGGCGGGCCGGTCCGGGAGGACTACGGAGGCATTCGGCGGTGAGCACGGGGTGGTGCTGGTGGCGCGGATGGTGCACGACGGCGCGAGAGGGGCGGTCGGGGCCGCCACCCCTGCTACGCCGTCCGCCCACTCCGCGCCCCTAGGCCGCCGGGACCGCCGAGGGCGCCCCGAACCACCGGCCCAGCGCCGCGTCCAACTCCCCGTAGGAGCCGGGGGCGTCGGCCGCCCAGGCGGTGCAGCCGTCCGGACGCAGCAGCAGACCGGCCAGGTCGGGCCGGTCCGGACAGCGCACCGTCAGGGTCCGCACCCGGTCGCGGTGGCCGGCGGCGCGCCCGCGCAGCGCCGGATCGTCGGCGAGGTCGAGCAACAGGCCCCGGCCGTCGTGCAGATGGTCCGCGAGCCGGTGGCCGTCGGACAGCTCCAGGTCGGGGGCGCTGCGGCCGGTCAACGGGTGCGAACCGGGCAGGTCGTAGCGCTGCCAGACGCCGGAGATCTTCTTGACGAAGAAGGTGGTGGCGTCGGGTGTCGCGGACAGCTCGGCGACGACCCGGCGCAGCGCCGCGGCGTGCGGTTCCGGCCGCATCAGGGCCACTTGGGCCCGGGTCCAGTCCAGCACCCACGCGCCGAGCGGGTGCCGCTCGGCGGTGTAGGTGTCCAACAGCCCCTCCGGGGACCAGCCGTGCACCGTGGCGGCCAGCTTCCAGCCGAGGTTCACCGCGTCGCCGAGCCCGAGGTTGAGACCCTGGCCGCCGAACGGCGAGTGCACGTGGGCCGCGTCGCCGGCCAGCAGCACCCGGCCGCGGCGGTAGCCGGACGCCTGCCGGGCGTTGTCGGTGAACCGGGTCGCCGCGTGCACCTTGGTGACCGTCACGTCCGCGACGCCGGAGACCCGCCGCAGCGCGGTCTGCAACTCCTCGGCGGTGACCGGCGCTTCGCGGTCCGCGGGCGGTCCGTCGAACTCCACGGTGAGGATCCGGCCGGGCATCGGCCCGTGGGCGTAGGTCCCGGTCTCGGTCCAGTTCCAGCCGGCGCCCAAGCCGTCGGCCCCGGTCATCTCCACGAGGGCCTGGTGGCCGGTGAGCGACGGGGCGGTCCCGGGGAACGGGAAGCCGGCGAGCTGGCGCACGGTGCTGCGCCCGCCGTCGCAGCCCACCAACCAGCCGGCGCGCAGCGACCCGTGCGAGGTGTGGACGTGCACGCCCTCGTCGTCGGCGTCGAAGCCGGTGAGGGTCACGCCCCGGCGCAGGGTGACGCCCAGCTCGGCGGCGCGGTCGGCGAGGATCCGCTCCAGTGCCGCCTGGGGGACCAGGCCGACGTTGCCGGCCGGCCCGCTGCCGGCGAATTCCGGGTCCGCGGCGTCGAGCAGGTCGCCGCGGAGCATGATGCCGGCGAAGTGCCCGGCGAACTTCGGCGCCGGTGCCGTGACGGGGGCCCCGACCGCCTGCCGCTGCCGGACGAACGAGCCGAACCCCGCCAGGCTGGCGTTCTGCACCTCCACCAGCTGCGGCAGCAGCCCGCGCCGGTAGAGGGCCTCCGAGCTGGGGGTGTTGAGGGACCCCGCCTTGATCGTGGTGTCCACCTCGGTCAGTCGCTCCAGGACGACGACCGGGACGTCCGCCAGTGCCAATTCGCAGGCGAGCATCAGCCCCACCGGGCCGCCCCCTGCCACCACTACGTCTGCGTCGCGCTTCATGAGCGAGAGTGTAGTCACTAAAAATTTGTCTCCGCTACAATTTTTCGCGTGAGAGGAGCGGGAGTGACGGAAGAGGAATCGGTGGCGGAACGGGACGGGGCGCGACGTTCCGCAGGTGAGGCGCAGGACGACGGGACGCTGGGCCTGCGCGAGCGGAAGAAGCGGCTCACCCGGCAGCGGATCTCCGCGGAGGCGACGGCGTTGTTCCTGGAGCGGGGGTTCGACGAGGTCGCCGTCGCCGAGGTCGCCCGCGCCGCCGGGGTGTCCACGATGACGGTCTTCAACTACTTCCCGCGCAAGGAGGACCTCTTCCTCGACCGGATCCCCGAGGCCACGGAACTGGTCGTCGGCGCGGTGCGGGGGCGCGGTGCCGACGAGCCGCCGCTCGCCGCGCTGCGCCGGCTGGCGCTGGAGCTACTGGTGCAGCGGCATCCGCTGGGCGGGCTGGGGGAGGGGTTCGAGCACTTCTTCCGCACCGTGCTGGCGGCGCCCTCGCTGCGGGCGCGGGCCCGTGAGGCGGCCGAGGAGATCGAGACGGCGCTGGCCGGGGCGCTCGCCGAGGCGGCCGGCGGCGACCCCGCGCGGCCCGACCGGGACGCCCGGCTCGCCGCCGCGATGATCGTCGCGGCCTGGCGGACGCTCTACACGGAGGTCGTCACCCGGCAGCTGGAGGGTGACCCCGTGGAGGAGGTGGCCGTTGAGCACGAGGCAGTGATCCGGCACACGTTCGACGTGCTGGCGCGGGCGCTGCCGGACGGGGGTCCGGAGCGGTCCTGAATGCGGGGGCGCCGCCCACCGGACGGCGTAACGGCTGGTCACCGCGGTGGGAAGGTTGTGGGGCCGCCACACGTTTGGGTGAAGAGGGCTTGCGAGGCCCGTAAATCGAATGCACGTGCTATAGGCTCGTGTCTGGCATCCCAACGACACTGCCGCGACGGCCCCCATACCCTTGGTCCGGGGCCCGCTCCGCTCCGCCGCCTCTGCTCGCTCACCGCGCGGCGGACGCAGCCCGTGGCTTCCGCCCCTCTCCAAGAAAGGTGCCGACCGGCGTGGCCGACCGTCTCATCGTCCGTGGCGCTCGCGAGCACAACCTCCGCAACGTCTCGCTCGACCTCCCCCGCGACTCCCTCATCGTCTTCACGGGGCTCTCCGGGTCGGGCAAGTCCTCGCTCGCCTTCGACACGATCTTCGCCGAGGGGCAGCGGCGCTACGTCGAGTCGCTCTCCTCCTACGCCCGACAGTTCCTCGGGCAGATGGACAAGCCCGATGTGGACTTCATCGAGGGCCTGTCCCCCGCGGTCTCGATCGACCAGAAGTCGACCTCGCGCAACCCGCGCTCGACGGTCGGCACGATCACCGAGGTCTACGACTACCTCCGCCTGCTCTTCGCCCGGATCGGCAAGCCGCACTGTCCGGAGTGCGGACGGCCGATCGCCCGGCAGTCGCCCCAGGCCATCGTCGACAAGGTCCTGGAGCTCCCCGAGGGCAGTCGCTTCCAGGTGCTCTCGCCGTTGGTGCGCGAGCGCAAGGGCGAGTTCGTCGACCTCTTCTCCGACCTCCAGACCAAGGGCTACAGCCGCGCCCGGGTCGACGGCGAGACCATCCAGCTCACCGACCCGCCGACGCTCAAGAAGCAGGAGAAGCACACCATCGAGGTGGTCATCGACCGCCTCACGGTCAAGGAGAGCGCCAAGCGCCGGCTGACCGACTCCGTCGAGACCGCGCTCGGCCTCTCCGGCGGCATGGTCATCCTCGACTTCGTCGACCTCGACGCCGACGACCCGCAGCGCGAGCGGATGTACTCCGAGCACCTCTACTGCGCCCACGACGACCTCTCCTTCGAGGAGTTGGAGCCCCGCTCCTTCTCCTTCAACTCGCCGTTCGGCGCCTGCCCGGACTGCACCGGCATCGGCACCCGCATGGAGGTCGACCCGGAGCTGATCATCCCGGACGAGGAGCGCTCCCTCGACGACGGCGCCATCCACCCCTGGTCCGGCGGCCACACCAAGGACTACTTCGGCCGTCTGGTCGGCGCGCTCGCCGACGCCCTGGGCTTCCGCACGGACATCCCGTGGGCCGGGCTGCCGCAGCGCGCCAAGAAGGCCCTCCTCCACGGCCACAAGACCCAGATCGAGGTCCGCTACCGCAACCGCTACGGTCGCCAGCGCGCCTACACCACCGCCTTCGAGGGCGCCGTGCCGTTCGTCAAGCGCCGGCACAGCGAGGCCGAGAGCGACAGCAGCCGGGAGCGCTTCGAGGGCTACATGCGCGAGGTGCCCTGCCCGACCTGCGAGGGCACCCGGCTCAAGCCGATCGTGCTCGCCGTCACGGTCCAGGAGAAGTCGATCGCCGAGGTCGCGGCCATGTCGATCAGCGACTGCGCCGACTTCCTGCGCACCATGACGCTCAACGCCCGCGAGAAGACCATCGCCGAGCGGGTCCTCAAGGAGGTCAACGAGCGGCTGAAGTTCCTGGTCGACGTCGGCCTGGACTACCTCTCGCTGAACCGCGCGGCCGGCACCCTGTCCGGCGGCGAGGCCCAGCGCATCCGGCTCGCCACACAGATCGGCTCCGGCCTGGTGGGCGTGCTCTACGTCCTCGACGAGCCGTCGATCGGCCTGCACCAGCGCGACAACCACCGCCTGATCGAGACCCTGGTCCGCCTGCGCGACATGGGCAACACCCTGATCGTGGTGGAGCACGACGAGGACACCATCAAGGTCGCGGACTGGGTCGTCGACATCGGCCCGGGCGCCGGCGAGCACGGCGGCAAGGTCGTCCACAGCGGCCCGATGAAGCAGCTGCTGGCCAACAAGGACTCGATCACCGGCCAGTACCTCGCCGGCAAGCGGGCCATCGCGACGCCGGACGTCCGCCGTCCCACCGACCCCTCCCGCCAGCTGACCGTCCACGGCGCGAAGGAGAACAACCTCCGCGACATCGACGTCTCCTTCCCGCTCGGGGTGCTCTCCGCCGTCACCGGCGTCTCCGGCTCCGGCAAGTCGACGCTGGTCAACGACATCCTCTACACCCACCTCGCCCGCGAGCTGAACGGCGCCAAGTCCGTTCCCGGCCGGCACACCCGGGTCGCCGGCGACGACCTCGTCGACAAGGTGGTGCACGTCGACCAGTCGCCGATCGGCCGGACGCCGCGCTCCAACCCGGCCACCTACACCGGCGTCTTCGACCACGTCCGCAAGCTCTTCGCGGAGACGATGGAGGCGAAGGTCCGCGGCTACCTGCCGGGCCGCTTCTCCTTCAACGTCAAGGGCGGTCGCTGCGAGAACTGCTCCGGCGACGGCACCATCAAGATCGAGATGAACTTCCTGCCGGACGTCTACGTCCCGTGCGAGGTCTGCCACGGCGCGCGCTACAACCGCGAGACGCTGGAGGTCCACTACAAGGGCAAGTCCATCGCCGAGGTGCTCGACATGCCGATCGAGGAGGCGCTGAGCTTCTTCGAGGCGGTGCCGACCATCGCCCGTCACCTCAAGACGCTCAACGAGGTCGGTCTCGGCTACGTCCGACTCGGCCAGTCCGCGCCGACCCTCTCCGGCGGTGAGGCGCAGCGGGTCAAGCTCGCCAGCGAGCTCCAGAAGCGCTCCACCGGCAGCACCGTCTACGTCCTCGACGAGCCCACCACCGGCCTGCACTTCGAGGACATCAGCAAGCTCATCAAGGTGCTGTCCGGCCTGGTCGACAAGGGCAACACGGTGATCGTCATCGAGCACAACCTCGATGTGATCAAGACCGCGGACTGGGTCATCGACATGGGCCCCGAGGGCGGCAACGGCGGTGGCATGGTCGTCGCCGAGGGCACCCCGGAGGAGGTCGCGGCGATCCCGGCCAGCCACACCGGCAAGTTCCTGCGGGACATCCTCGGCGACCGGGTCAGCGACGCGACGCTGGTCAACGGTGGGCCCCGGAAGCCGGCCGCCCGCAAGACCGCGGCCAAGAAGAAGGCGGTGGCCGCCGACGCCGCCGGGAAGACGACGGTGACGGCCTCGACCGCGGCCAAGAAGCGCACCGCCACGTCCACGGCCAAGAAGCGCACCGCCACTTCCACGGCCAAGAAGACCGTGGCGAAGAAGACCGCGACCAAGAAGACGGCCGCAAAGAAGACGACGACGCGGGCCCGTCGGACGTCCTGACGCCGCACCATCGCACAGCGGGGGCGGAGCCTTCCCGGGCTCCGCCCCCGCTGCGCTGCTCACGACCGCCCGGCCGGGCCGCCGGCCGACGGGCCGGGGGCGCGCCTCAGTCCGCCAGTTCCGCGGCGAACGGCGGCTCCGCGCCCGCCCGGGAGCAGGTGACGGCGGCCGCCCGGGCGGCGAACCGCAGGATGTCCGCCCAGTCGTCGGCGGTGAGCGCGCCCACCGCCGCGTACGACAGCGCGCCGTGCCCGTCCAGCCGGTGCAGCAGCGCCGCGTTGACGGTGTCGCCGGCGCCGATGGTGTCGACGACGTCCACCCGCTCTCCGGGCACCGCCACCTCCCCGGCGCCCCGCGTCACGGCCGTCAGCCCGTCGCCGCCGTGGGTGACCACGATCGCGGCCGGCCCGGCGGCCAACCACTCCCGCGCCGCCGCCAGCACCGCCGCCCGGTCGGCCCCGTCGGCGCCCGCCCCGGCCAGCCAGGCCGCGTCCTCCTCCGACAGCTTCAGCAGCGCCACGTCCGGCAGCCAGGAGCGGAAACGGGCCCGGTAGGCGTCCGGATCGGCGATCAACCCCGGCCGGATGTTGGGGTCGAGGGCGGTGAAGACCCCGCGCCGGGCCTCCCGCCGCAACAGCGCCTCGTACGCCCCGGCGCCCGGCTCCAACACCAGCGAGCAGGTGCCCAGCGAGAGCGCCCGCACCGTCGTGGGCAGCGCCGGGGGCAGGGTGAAGAGCCGGTCGGCGGTGCCCTCCACGTAGAAGCCGTAGCCGGCCGAGCCGTCTTCGCTGACGTCCGCCACCGCCAGGGTCGTGGGCTCCGGCCCGCGTTGCACCAGCGAGGTGTCCACGATGCCGTCGTGCAGACCGCACAGCAGTGACGCCCCGAAGGCGTCGGTCGAGACCCGGGAGCAGAAGGCGGTGGGGGAGCCCAGCCGTCCGAGCGCCACCGCGGTGTTGTAGGGCCCGCCGCCGCGCCGCGGCAGCAGCGCCGGCAACGGACCGTCCGGGGACGGCTGCTGGCTGGGGACGAGGTCGATCAGCGCCTCGCCGGCGACGACGATCACGAGGTGCGGGTCCTTTCCTGCGGCGGCCGGGACCGGCCGGGGCGTGCGGGCGGGGGCCCGTCCGGGCCCGGGGGATGTCCGGTGGGGCGCGGCGGCCCGGCCCACCGGACGTCCGCTAAGCGGTCTCGGGGCAGCCGCACGAGGTGCCGTGCACGAACGTGCAGGGCAGCCGGACGGTGCGGGGCGGCCGGGCCGGATCGTCCAGCCGCGCCAGCAGCAGCCGGACCGCCGTGGCGCCGAGTTCCTTGCTGGGCTGGGCGATGGCGGTCAGTCGGGGGGTGAAGAGGTCGGCCCAGGAGAAGTCGTCGAAGCAGGCCAGCGCGATGTCCCGGGGCACCTCCAGGCCCAGGTCGCGCAGTGCCTGGAGCGCGCCGATGGTCATCGCGTTGTTGGCGGTGATGATCGCGGTGGGCGGTTCCGGCGCGGCGAGCAGGTGGCGGGTGGCGTCCTGGGCGCCCTCCGCCTCGGAGTTGCCGCCCGCCAACAGCTCGGGTGCGAAGGGCAGTCCGCGGGCGCGCAGCCCGGCGCGGTAGCCCTCGACCCGCTCGGTGGTGGTGCTGAGCCCGGGCAGCCCCGCGACCAGGCCGATCCGGGTGTGGCCCAGGTCGGCCAGGTGCTCGACGAGCCGGCGGACCGGTTCGGCGCTCTCGGCGCAGACCTGGTCGAAGCCGTCGCCGACCAGCCGGTCGAGGAAGACCGTGGGGACCCGGCGCCGGGTCACGTAGTCGATCAGTTCGGCTGGTTCCGCGGAGGGGGCGACGATCATGCCGTCCACCCGCCGCTCGTGGAGCAGTTGGACGACCTTGCGCTCGTGCCCCGGATCGTCGTGCGGATCGGCGATCAGCAGGCTGTATCCGGCTTCCAGGGCGCCGGCCTCGACGCCCTGGAGGATCTCGGTGAAGTACGGGTTGCTGATCGCGGAGACGGCCAGGCCGATGGAGCGGGTGCGGGCGGTGACCAGGGACCGGGCGAGCGTGTTGTGGGTGTAGCCGAGGTCCTCGATGGCGGCCAGCACCGCGGCCCGGGTGTCCGGGCGCACCGGCCGGGTGTCGTTCACCACGTGCGAGACCGTGGCGACGGAGACGCCCGCGCGCCGCGCCACATCGACCATCGTCGTCATCCGGCTCTTTCCTCCCGACGCCCCGGCGCACCGTGCTCCGGATCCCGGCGGACGGCCTCCGTGCCGGTCCGTCGCAGTCCATCACAGTACGTCGCGGACGGACCAAACGTAAACGCTTGCGTAAGCGTTTACGTGCCGGCGGTTTTTCTGTAGTGTCCCCGCCATCGAACTCGCACGACGTCGTGAGGAGGCGCCGATGCGCGCTCTCGTGGTCACCGCACCGGGCCTTCGGGGCACCACCGCTGTCACCGAACTGCCCGACCCCCGCCCGGAGCCCGACGAGGTGGTCGTGCGGGTCACGTCCTGCGGGTTGTGCGGCACGGACATGCACGTCCTCGGCGGCGAACTGCCGGTGGTCAGCTACCCGTTGGTCCCCGGGCACGAGTTGACCGGCGAGATCGTCGCGGTGGGCGCGGCGGTGCGGGACCGGGCGGTCGGCGAGCGGGTCGCGGTCGACCCCAACATGCCGTGCGGCGCCTGCCACTACTGCCGGATCGGCCGCGGCAACCTCTGCGAGGACTACACCGCGATCGGTGTCACCCGGGCCGGCGGCTTCGCCGAACTGGTCGCCGTGCCGGCCCGCTGCTGCTACGTGCTGCCGGCGCACCTCTCGGAGGCCGCCGCCGGACTCGTCGAACCGCTGTCCTGCGCGGTGCACGGCCTCAACCGGCTGCCGCGCCGCCCCGGCGAGCACTACCTGATCTACGGCGCGGGCACCATGGGCCTGCTGATGGCCGCGCTGGTGCGGACCGCGGGGGCCGCCTCGGTCTCCGTCGTGGACCTCAACGAGGAACGGCTGGCGTTCGCCCGGTCCTTCGGCGTGGACGCGGCGGCGACCGACGCCGACGCCCTCGACCGGGCCCCCGGTTTCGAGGTGGTCATCGACGCGACCGGAGTGATCGCGGCCATCGAGGACGGCCTGGGCCGGGTGCGCCGCGGCGGCACGTTCCTCCAGTTCGGCGTCGCCGACCCGGCCCGGGCGGCGTCCGTCTCGCCGTACCGCGTCTACAGCCAGGAGATCGACATCATCGGCTCGATGGCGGTGCACAACAGCTTCCAGCCCGCCATCGACCTGCTGGCAGCGGGCCTCGGCGGAGTGCCGGTCGAGGAGTTGGTCTCCGACGTCTACGGCCTGGACGACTTCGACGAGGCGGTGGCCCGCTTCCGGGCCGGCACCGGCCGCAAGATCCACATCGCCCCGCAGAAGGGCTGAACGCGGTGCCCGCAACCGTCAAGAACGCGCTGATCTGGGTCTTCGGCGCCCTCGGGGGCATCCTCTGGGGCTACGACACCGGCGTCATCTCCGGCGCCATGCTCTTCCTCAAGAAGGACATCGCGCTCACCCCGCTCCTGGAGGGACTGGTCGTCTCCGGTCTCCTGGTGGGGGCGATGCTCGGCGCCGGCCTCTCGGGGCGACTCTCGGACTCCTGGGGGCGCCGCCGGCTGATCCTGGCCGCCTCCGGGATCTTCATCCTCGGCACGCTCGGCGCGGCCTGCGCCACCGGGGCGGCCATGCTGATCGCGTTCCGCTTCGTGATCGGCGTGGGCGTCGGCATCGCCTCCGTCGTCGTCCCGCTCTACCTCACCGAGCTCGCACCCAAGCACCTGCGCGGCGGGCTGACCTCGTTGATGCAGCTGCTGGTGACCGTCGGCATCTTCGTCGCCTACGTCACCGACTACCTGCTCGCCGGCTCCGGGGCCTGGCGCTGGATGATCGGCCTGGGCGTGGTCCCGGCCGCGGTGCTGGCGCTCGGCATCGTCACCCAGCCGGAGAGCCCGCGCTGGCTGGTGAGCAAGGGCCGCGGCGGACAGGCCCGCGAGGTGCTGACCCGGCTCCGCGGGGACGCCGCGGCGGCGGGCGAGGAGCTGGCCGAGATCGAGCGGACCGAGCGCGCGGAACGGGGGGCGAGCGAGCCGCTGAGCCTGCGCCGGCTGCTGTCGCCGCAGCTGCGAGGGGTGTTCGCGGTCGGGATGCTGCTGGTGTTCTTCCAGAACTTCGTCGGCATCAACACGATCATCTACTACGCCCCGACCCTGCTCACCGACATCGGCTTCGGCTCGGGCGGCGCCATCCTCGCCAACGTCGGCATCGGCCTGCTCAACATGCTGATGACGCTGCCGGCGATGCGGTTGATCGACCGCCTGGGCCGCAAGCCGCTGCTGCGGACCGGGGCGCTGGGCATGTGCGCGGCGATGGTGGTGCTGGCCGTCACCAACCTCTCCGGGCTCGGCTACGGGCCGCTGCTGTCCGCGCTCACCCTGTTCGGGATCGCGCTCTACATCGCGTCGTTCGCGGTCTCCTGGGGGCCGGTGCAGTGGGTGATGCTGCCGGAGCTGTTCCCGATGCGGATCCGGGCCGCCGCGGTCAGCCTGTGCGTGCTGTTCAACTGGCTGTTCAACATGGTGGTGGCGCTGGTCTTCCCCTCGCTGCTGCACGCCTGGGGCGCCGGGATCAACTTCTGCTTCTTCGCCGGGACGACGCTGCTGGCGTTCGTCTTCGTCCAGCGACTGCTGCCGGAGACCAAGGGCCGCAGCCTGGAGGAGATCGAGGCGGAGCTGTTGCGGGGCGCGGTGGACCGCCGGCCGGGCGGCCGAAGCGCCCCGGTATCGTCAGGGGCCGACACCGCCCACTGACCTGGAGGTACCCCATGAGTGCGTCCCCGGACCGCCGGACCGTGCTGCGTGGTGCCGCGCTCGCCGGCATCGCCTGCTTCGGCGCCGCCGCCTGCGCCGCGGGGGAGCAGGGATCGGGCGCCCGGCCGTCCTCGGACGCGCCGGTGGAGCTGGGCCCGGCCGCGGAGGTGCCGGTCGGCGGCGCCAAGCTCTACGCCGCGCAGCGGCTGCTGGTCTCGCAGCCCACCAAGGGCGAGTTCAAGTGCTTCAGCGCCGTGTGCACGCACATGGGCGGGACGCTGAACAAGATCGAGAAGGGGCAGGCCGTCTGCCCGCTGCACGGCAGCCACTTCGAGGTGGCCACCGGCAAGGTCGCCCAGGGCCCGGCGTCCAGCCCCCTGGAGGAGGTCCCGGTCAAGGTCAAGGGCGACAAGCTGGTGGCGGGCTGAGGCGGCGCCCGCCGCCCCGTTCACCCCCAGTCCCAGGAGATCCCCAGGATCCCCTGCCGCACGCCCTGCTCCACCACGTGCACCCCGTGGTGGAGCCCGCTCAGCGTCAGCTCCTGCTGGCCGGTGCGCGGGGCGCCGGTCGACGCCTGGGCGAAGCGCCGGCAGCGCACCGGCAGCGCCCCCTGGTCGAACCGCACCTGCAGGACGTACTGGCCGCCGGCGAAGCTGAAGCCGCGCACGTACTCGGAGCTGGGACCGCCGCTGCCGTCCTCGAAGGCGTAGCCGAAGACGTGCGTGTCGCCGGCCCGCAGCCGGGTGTCGAAGAGCAGCTCGGCGACGACCACGCCGTTCTCCGCGTCCCCGCGCACCCGCCCCAGCCGGCAGTTCTCCCTCGCCCTGACCCGCACCCGGGACGGGTCGCAGCCGCTGTCGCCGCGGTGGATGGCGACGTAGCGGTCCACCCCGTCCCGGTGGGCGCGCACCACCTGGAGCGACTCCCGTTCGCTCAGCTCGCGGCGGGCCCCGATCCGCACCCGCTCGTGGTGGCCGACGGTGTGCACCCCGCCGTCCACCGGGGTCTCCAGTTCGGCGAAGAGCTGTTGGAGGCAGTCGGCCGGGGCGACCAGGGAGCGGTAGGAGCGGGCCGGCGGGCGCTCGGTCTCCGGGCGGGCGCCGCCCTCGGGCACCAGCAGCCGGTGCAGTGAGCGGTCGGGCAGGCCGAGGACGTCCTCCAGGGCGCGGACCGCCCGCAGCGACTCGGGGCGCTGCGGGCGGCGGGCCCCCTGCTGCCAGTGGCTCAGGCTGGTGACCCCGATGGTGATGCCGCGCTGGGCGAGTTTGTGCTGGACGCGGGTGAGGGCGAGGCCGCGTGCGGTGAGCGCGCTGCGCAGGGCGAGGTGGAACGGGCCGGTCCGCAAGAGTTGCGCCAACTCGGCCGAAACCGGAAGGTTTTCCATCGTATCGGGAGTGTTCTGTGCCATTGCCTCAATCCTCCGGCGCACGAGGTGAACGTTCACAACGGGAACGCACGGCGCGCGCTCTGCCAGCCTCGTCACTGCAGGACGCCGGGCGCCGGCCGTTCACTTCCGGGCCCGTCCGTCCACACCCCCATGTCACCTGGCATTGAAGCGTGTTGACCTGCCTGCGACAACACCTGATGCTCCTCAACAGCATCCGGATGCGCTCCTCTCCCCCCTCACCCCTTGACCGGGAGGAACGCCATGTCTCAACCCCTTCGCGTCCGCCGTCGGCGCGGCAGACGGCTGTCGGCGGCCGTGCTCACCGCGGTGGCGCTGACCGCGCTCCCGGGGGGCGCCAGTGCCGCCCCCCAGCCCGCCGGCGCCGCCGTACAGGCCGCCAACCGCCTGGACATCACCATGCAGGCCCAGGAGAAGACCAACTGGTGCTGGGCGGCCTCGGGCAACACCATCGCGACCTGGTACGGCAAGAACTACAGCCAGAACCAGTTCTGCAACGCGGCCTTCAACCGCCAGCAGAACAGCACCTGCCCCAACAACCAGGCCACGCTGGGAAATGTGCAGAACGCACTTGACTGGATGGGGGTCAATCCTGGCTCATATGTGACCGGTTGGCTCCGCTACACGACGGTCCAGAGCGAGATCAACGCCAAGCGCCCCGTGGAGACCCGCATCCAGTGGTCGTCCGGGGGCGGCCACATGCACGTCATCTACGGCTACGACGCCTCCCGGAACTGGGTGTACTGGGGCGACCCCTGGGCCACCAACAACCGTTACAACTGGGGCGACTTCGACAACTACGTGAACGGCAGCTCCTTCTCCTGGACACACTCCCTCTACCGGATAGGAGCCTGAGGCCATGACCAAGCGCACCGCCGCCCGCGCCGCCGCCACGGGCACGCTCGCCGCGGCCTTCCTCGGCCTGGCCCCGCTCGCCGCACTGGCCGCCGACGTACCCGCGCCGCAGGCTCCGCCGCGCGCCGCCGTCACCGCCGCCCGGGACGCGGCCGCCTCCACCGCGACCCTGGACACCCTGGCCCGCTTCTTCGCCACCGTCCCGGCCAAGGACGGCGCCCGCGCCGGCGGTGCCGCCTCCCTCGCGGCCCCGGCCCGGAACGCTGCGCACCTTGAGGGCTCCACCGTGCCGGTCTACGTCCTGTCGCCCGACTTCGTCCGCGGCAAGGCCGGTGCCCCGGTCGCCCGGGTGGAGTTCATGGCCAGCAAGGCGGTGGCCGCCGACGGCCGCACGGCCTCGGTGTGGACCGCGCGCAAGGGCGCCGACTGGAAGGTCGTCAACATCGCCAGCGGCGACGACGAGACCCGCTACGCCGCGTCCGGTGCCGCCGGGGGTGCCGGAACGGTTTTCCACGAGCCGCAGATCGACGCCTGGTACGTCCAGCGCGGCGACCGCATCGAGCCCCTGGACGACGCGGCCCGCAAGGCCGTGGGCGCGCGGGGCACCACCGTCGCCGCCTACCGGGAGCGGGTCACCAAGGCGTACGGCGACAAGCTCCCCGGCTCCGCCTACGACAAGCGCGGCGAGGCCGGCGGCTTCGGGCCCGGGACGGCACCGGCCGACGACACCGGCCGTGCGCCCCACCCGCTCGCGGCGGACGCCGCGGCCACCGCCGACGCCACCGCGGACGGCCCGAACGGGGCGGTGACCGCCGCCACGACCGTGGCCGGCGCCGGCGCCCTGCTCGCCCTCGGCCTGTCGGCCGCGGCGGCGGTGCGCCGGCGCCGCCGCGGCTGACCGGCCACCGCACCACCGGAGCCCGTCCTTCCGCCCCGTTCACCGGTTGGCGGGGGGCCGGGCTCCGCCGCCACGGCCCTGATTGTCGGTGGCGGTCAGTAGGGTGGTGGGCATGGCAGACCCCAGCAGCTATCGACCCAAGCCGGGACAGATCCCCGACTCGCCGGGGGTCTACAAGTTCCGCGACGAGCACGGCCGGGTCATCTACGTGGGCAAGGCCAAGAGCCTGCGCCAGCGCCTGGCCAACTACTTCCAGGACCTGGCCGGACTCCACCCGCGCACGCGCACGATGGTCACCACCGCCGCCTCGGTCGAGTGGACCGTCGTCTCGACCGAGGTCGAGGCGCTCCAGCTGGAGTACAGCTGGATCAAGGAGTTCGACCCCCGGTTCAACGTCAAGTACCGCGACGACAAGAGCTATCCGTACCTCGCGGTGACCCTGGGCGAGGAGTTCCCACGCGTCCAGGTGATGCGCGGCGCCAAGAAGAAGGGCGTGCGCTACTTCGGCCCGTACGCCCACGCCTGGGCCATCCGCGAGACCGTCGACCTGCTGCTGCGGGTCTTCCCCGTACGGACCTGCTCCGCCGGCGTCTTCAAGCGCTCCGCCCAGATCGGCCGCCCCTGCCTGCTCGGCTACATCGGCAAGTGCTCGGCCCCCTGCGTCGGCCGGATCTCCCCCGAGGAGCACCGCGAACTCGCCGAGGAGTTCTGCGACTTCATGGCCGGCCGCACCGGCGCCCACATCCGCCGCCTGGAGCGCGGGATGCAGGAGGCCGCCGAGGAGATGGAGTACGAGCGCGCCGCCCGCCTGCGGGACGACATAGGCGCGCTCAAGCGCGCGATGGAGAAGAGCGCGGTGGTGCTCGCCGACGCCACCGACGCCGACCTGATCGCGGTCGCCGAGGACGAACTCGAAGCCGCCGTACAGATCTTCCACGTCCGCGGCGGTCGGGTGCGCGGCCAGCGCGGCTGGGTCACCGACAAGGTCGAGGCGGTCACCACCGCCGGCCTGGTCGAGCACGCCCTCCAGCAGCTCTACGGCGAGGAGCAGGGCGACGCGGTCCCCAAGGAGGTCCTGGTCCCGGCGCTGCCCGAGCCGGTCGAGCCGGTCACCCAGTGGCTCACCCAGCGCCGCGGCGCGCAGGTCTCGCTGCGCATCCCGCAGCGCGGCGACAAGAAGGACCTCATGGCCACGGTCGCGCGCAACGCCCAGCAGGCGCTCGCGCTGCACAAGACCAAGCGCGCCTCCGACCTGACCACCCGCTCCCGCGCCCTGGAGGAGATCGCCCAGGCCCTCGACCTGGACACCGTCCCGCTGCGCATCGAGTGCTTCGACATCTCCCACCTCCAGGGCGAGGACGTGGTGGCCTCCATGGTGGTCTTCGAGGACGGCCTCGCCAGGAAGGGCGAGTACCGCCGCTTCCAGATCACGGGCCGGATCGGCGACACCCAGGTCTGGCACGGCGAGGGACAGGACGACGTGCGCTCCATGCACGAGGTCATCGGCCGCCGTTTCCGGCGCTACCTCCAGGAGAAGCAGAAGTCGGGGGAGTGGGGCGAGGAACCCGCCGCCGCGGACCACCTCGGGACCGCCGCCGGAGACGGCGCGCCGGACCCGACCACCGCCGTCGACGCCTCCACGGCCTCCGCCGCCTCCGAATCCGTCGCCCCTGCCGCCCCTGCCGACGACCCCGGCGACCGTCTCACCGACGAGGAGGGCCGCCCCAAGCGGTTCGCCTACCCGCCCCAGCTGGTGGTCGTCGACGGCGGCGCCCCCCAGGTGGCCGCCGCCCGCCGGGCCATGGACGAGCTGGGCATCGACGACGTCGCGGTCTGCGGCCTGGCCAAGCGCCTGGAGGAGGTCTGGCTGCCCGGCGAGGACGACCCGGTGGTGCTCCCCCGCAGCAGCGAGGGGCTCTACCTCCTCCAGCGGGTCCGCGACGAGGCGCACCGCTTCGCCCTCACCTACCAGCGCAACAAGCGCGGCAAGCGGCTGAAGTCCTCCCCGCTGGACGCCGTACCCGGCCTCGGCGAGACCCGCCGGCAGGCCCTGCTGAAGCACTTCGGCTCGCTGAAGAAGCTGCGGGCCGCCACGGTGGACGAGATCTGCCAGGTCCCTGGCGTCGGCCGCAAGACGGCCGAGACGGTCGCCGCGGCACTGGCCACCGCACCCCAGCCCGCCCCCGCGGTGAACACCGCCACAGGAGAGATCATTGAGGATGACGGGGCCCCACCGGCCGCGTTGCCAGCAGAACGGGGGCAGGACCGATGAGCACACCGCACGACACGCAGGAACCCGAGAGAGACGGTGCACAGGTGAGTACGGGCACGATGCGCGAAGCCGACCAGGGCGAGAGCGCCGCGATCCCCGAGCTGGTGATCATCTCCGGCATGTCCGGCGCCGGCCGCAGCACGGCGGCGAAGTGCCTGGAGGACCTCGGCTGGTTCGTGGTCGACAACATCCCGCCCGAGCTGATCCCCCCGATGGTCGAGCTCGGCGCCCGCTCCCAGGGCAACGTCGCCAAGATCGCCGTGGTCGTCGACGTCCGCGGCCGCCGCTTCTTCGCCAACCTCAAGGAGTCGCTGGCCACCCTCGACGCGCAGAACGTCAAGCGCCGCATCGTCTTCCTGGAGTCCTCCGACGAGGCCCTGGTGCGCCGCTTCGAGTCGGTCCGCCGCCCGCACCCCCTCCAGGGCGACGGCCGGATCGTCGACGGCATCGCCGCCGAGCGCGACCTGCTGCGCGAGCTGCGCGGCGACGCCGACCTGGTCATCGACACCTCCAGCCTCAACGTCCACGAACTCCGCGCCAAGCTCGACGCCCAGTTCGCCGGCGAGGAGGTCCCCGAGCTGCGCGCCACGGTCATGTCCTTCGGCTTCAAGTACGGCCTGCCGGTCGACGCCGACATGGTCATCGACTGCCGCTTCATCCCCAACCCGCACTGGGTCCCCGAGCTGCGCCCCTTCACCGGTCTGAACGAAGAGGTCTCCCAGTACGTCTTCAACCAGCCCGGTTCCAAGGAGTTCCTGGACGGCTACACCGAGCTGCTGCGCCTGGTCGCGGCCGGCTACCGCCGCGAGGGCAAGCGCTACGTGACCATCGCCGTCGGCTGCACCGGAGGCAAGCACCGCAGCGTCGCGATGTCCGAGAAGCTGGCCCGCCGGCTGATCTCCGAGGGCGTCGAAACGGTCGTCGTGCACCGGGACATGGGGCGCGAGTGACCTCCCGTACGCCACGGCTGCGCCGGGTCCGCCGCTTCGTCCCCAGCGGCCGCGCGACCAAGGGCGCCACCCCCAAGGTGGTGGCGCTCGGCGGCGGCATGGGCCTGTCCGCCTCGCTCGCCGCGCTGCGCCGCATCACCCGGGACCTGACCGCCGTGGTCACCGTCGCCGACGACGGCGGCTCCAGCGGCCGGCTCCGCGACGAGCTGGGCGTGCTGCCCCCCGGCGACCTGCGCAAGGCCCTGGCCGCGCTCTGCGGTGACGACGACTGGGGCCAGACCTGGGCCCGGGTCATCCAGCACCGCTTCGAGAGCGAGGGCGAACTCCACGACCACGCGGTGGGCAATCTGCTGATCGTCGCGCTGTGGGAGCAGCTCGGCGACCACGTCCAGGCGTTGGACCTGGTCGGCAAGCTGCTCGGTGCGCACGGCCGGGTGCTGCCCATGTCGGCGGTGCCGCTGGAGCTCCAGGCCCAGGTCAAGGGGTTGGACCAGGATCACCCGGACGAGATCAGCACGGTCCGCGGCCAGGCCACGGTCGCCCTGACCCGGGGCGAGGTGCAGTCGGTGCACGTCGTCCCCGAGGACCCGCCGGCCGTCCCCGAGGTGGTGGCCGCGGTCCGCGACGCCGACTGGGTGGTGTTGGGCCCCGGTTCGTGGTTCTCCTCGGTCATCCCGCACCTGCTCGTGCCCGAACTGCGGGTCGCCCTGGAGGAGACCAAGGCGCGGAAGGTGCTCTCCCTCAACCTCGCGCCCCAACCGGGCGAAACCGACGGCTTCTCCCCGCAGCGTCATTTGGAGGTTTTGGCCCGACACGCCCCTAAACTCGCCTTTGACGTGGTGCTGGCCGACGAGGCCGCGGTGCCCGACATCGACGGTCTGACCACTGCCGCCAAGCAGCTGGTCGGCAGCGAGGTCGAGCTGGCCGCGGTCGCGGCCCGCGGAGACGACGCCGGGTCCGGTGCCGGAGGAGCCCCCGACCGGCACGATCCGGAGCTGCTGGCAGCCGCGTACGACCGTATTTTTCGGATGCATGGAAGGATCGGCCCATGGCGATGACGGCTGCGGTGAAGGACGAAATCTCCCGGCTCCCCGTCACCCGGACCTGCTGCCGGAAGTCGGAGGTCTCGTCGATCCTGCGGTTCGCGGGTGGTCTGCACCTGGTCAGCGGCCGCATTGTGATCGAGGCGGAGCTCGACACGGGCATCGCCGCCCGCCGGCTCCGCAAGGACATCCTGGAGATCTTCGGGCACTCCTCCGACCTGGTGGTGATGGCCCCGGGCGGCCTGCGGCGCGGCAGCCGCTTCGTGGTCCGCGTGGTGGCCGGCGGCGATCAGCTGGCCCGCCAGACCGGCCTGGTCGACGGCCGCGGCCGGCCGATCCGCGGACTGCCCCCGCAGGTGGTCTCCGGCGCGACCTGCGACGCCGAAGCCGCCTGGCGTGGCGCTTTCCTGGCCCACGGCTCGTTGACCGAGCCGGGCCGTTCGTCCTCCCTGGAGGTCACCTGCCCCGGCCCCGAAGCCGCCCTCGCCCTGGTCGGCGCGGCCCGCCGGCTCGGCATCGGCGCCAAGGCCCGCGAGGTGCGCAGCGTGGACCGCGTCGTCGTCCGGGACGGTGACGCGATCGGCGCGCTGCTGACGCGGCTCGGCGCCCACGAGTCGGTGCTGGCGTGGGAGGAGCGGCGGATGCGCCGCGAGGTGCGGGCCACCGCCAACCGCCTCGCCAACTTCGACGACGCCAACCTCCGCCGCTCGGCGCGGGCCGCGGTCGCCGCCGGCGCCCGGGTGCAGCGCGCCCTGGAGATCCTCGGCGAGGAGGTCCCCGAGCACCTCGCCGCCGCCGGCCGGCTGCGGATGGAGCACAAGCAGGCGTCCCTGGAGGAGTTGGGCGCGCTCGCCGACCCGCCGCTGACCAAGGACGCGGTCGCCGGGCGGATCCGGCGACTGCTCGCGATGGCCGACAAGCGCGCCCAGGACCTCGGCATCCCGGGCACCGAATCCAACCTCACCGAGGAGCTCGCGGACGGCATGGTCGGCTGACCGCGACGGCCCGGTCCCCCGCGCCCCCGGCACCCGCACTCGGGTGCCGGGGGCGCGTGCGTGTGGGCGGCGCGCCCCGGTGCGCACCGATGCGCGTCAGAGGGGCTCGAAGCCGCTCACCTGAGCACCTTTGGGCGCCGATGTCAATGTCACGTACGTCTCTTCCAGGGGGTAGGGTCGTAGGCGGTCGGGGACAGCCCATACAGCTCGCCGGTATCCAAAACCGGCGTACCAACGAGGAGATCGGTTCGTGACGATCCGCGTAGGCATCAACGGATTCGGCCGCATTGGTCGCAACTACTTCCGCGCGCTCCTGGAGCAGGGTGCGGACATCGAGATCGTCGGTGTCAACGACCTGACCGACAACGCCACCCTGGTCCACCTGCTGAAGTACGACACCATCCTGGGTCGTCTGAAGCAGGAGGTCAGCCACACCGACGACTCCATCACGGTCGGCGACCAGACCTTCAAGACGATGGCCGAGCGCGACCCCGCCAACCTCCCCTGGGGCGAGCTGGGCGCCGACATCGTCATCGAGTCGACCGGCATCTTCACCAAGCGCGAGGACGCCGCCAAGCACCTGGCCGCCGGCGCCAAGAAGGTGCTCATCTCCGCGCCCGCCAAGGGCGAGGACATCACCATCGTGATGGGCGTCAACCAGGACAAGTACGACGCGGCCAACCACCACGTCATCTCCAACGCGTCCTGCACCACCAACTGCGTGGCGCCGATGGCCAAGGTCCTCGACGAGAACTTCGGCATCGTCAAGGGCATGATGACCACGGTCCACGCGTACACCAACGACCAGCGCATCCTGGACTTCCCGCACTCGGACCTGCGCCGCGCCCGGGCCGCCGCGGAGAACATCATCCCGACCTCGACGGGCGCCGCCAAGGCCACCGCCCTGGTTCTCCCGCAGCTCAAGGGCAAGCTGGACGGCATCGCCATGCGCGTCCCGGTCCCCACCGGCTCGGTCACCGACCTCGTCCTGGAACTCGACCGCGAGGTCAGCAAGGACGAGATCAACGCCGCCTTCCAGAAGGCGGCCGAGGGTCAGCTCAAGGGCATCCTGGAGTACACCGAGGACCCGATCGTCTCCTCGGACATCGTCAACTGGCCGGCCTCCTGCACGTTCGACTCCTCCCTTACGATGGCGCAGGGCAAGCAGGTCAAGATCGTCGGCTGGTACGACAACGAGTGGGGCTACTCCAACCGTCTGGTGGACCTCACCGTCTTCGTCGGTGGCCAGCTCTGATCACTGCCTGACGTCACCCAAGGCACCGGAATGTGGGACGGGGCTCGTAGGGCGCGGCAACGCGTCGTACGGGCCCCGTCCCATGACGGACTACAACGGAGTTCACTTCATATGAAGACGATCGACGACCTCGCCACGGAAGGCGTCGCCGGCAAGCGGGTCTTCGTCCGCGCCGATCTCAACGTTCCCTTGGACGGCACCACCATCACCGACGACGGCCGGATCCGCGCCGTCGCCCCGACGATCGCCAAGCTGGCCGGGCTCGGCGCGAAGGTGATCGTCGCCTCCCACCTGGGCCGCCCCAAGGGCGCCCCGGACCCCGCCTTCTCGCTGGCCCCGGCGGCCGAGCGGCTCGGCGAGATCCTCGGCCAGGACGTGGCGTTCGCCACCGACACGGTCGGTGAGTCGGCCGCTGCCGTGGTCGCGGGTCTGGCCGACGGACAGGTGGCCGTCCTGGAGAACCTCCGCTTCAACGCGGGCGAGACCAGCAAGGACGACGCCGAGCGCGGCGCCTTCGCCGACCAGCTCGCCCAGCTCGCCGACCTCTACGTCGGCGACGGCTTCGGTGCCGTGCACCGCAAGCACGCCTCGGTCTTCGACCTGCCCAAGCGGCTGCCGCACGCCGCCGGCGACCTGATCGCCACCGAGGTCGGCGTGCTCAAGAAGCTCACCGAGGACGTCAAGCGCCCCTACGTGGTGGTGCTCGGCGGCGCCAAGGTCTCCGACAAGCTCGGCGTCATCGACAACCTGCTCAAGAAGGCCGACCGCATCCTGATCGGCGGCGGCATGGCGTACACCTTCCTGGCGGCCAAGGGCCACGAGGTCGGCATCTCGCTGCTGCAGAAGGACCAGATCCCGGTCTGCCTGGGGTACCTGGCGGAGGCGGAGAAGCGCGGCGTGGAGTTCGTGCTCCCCGTCGACGTACTGGTTTCGGCCGACTTCCCGGACCTGAAGACCAAGGCCCCGGCCAACCCGGACCTCGTCGCCGCGGACGCCATCCCGGCCGACAAGGAGGGCTTGGACATCGGCCCGAAGACCCGCGAGCTCTACGCCGCGAAGCTCGCCGACGCGGGCACCGTCTTCTGGAACGGCCCGATGGGCGTCTTCGAGCACCCCGACTACGCGAACGGCACCAAGGCCGTCGCCCAGGGGCTGCTGGCATCGGACGCCTTCACCGTCGTCGGCGGCGGTGACTCGGCCGCCGCGGTGCGCCTGCTCGGCTTCGACGAGAATGCTTTCGGCCACATTTCGACCGGTGGCGGCGCCAGCCTCGAGTACCTCGAAGGCAAGACGCTCCCCGGCCTCGCCGCTCTGGAGGACTGAACAACCGTGAGTGACCGCACCCCGCTGATGGCGGGCAACTGGAAGATGAACCTCAACCACCTCGAGGCCATCGCCCACGTCCAGAAGCTCGCCTTCGCCCTCAGCGACAAGGACTTCGACCAGGTGGAGGTCGCGGTTCTGCCGCCCTTCACCGATCTGCGCTCGGTGCAGACCCTCGTCGACGGCGACAAGCTCAAGATCAAGTACGGCGCCCAGGACCTGTCGGCGCACGACTCCGGTGCCTACACCGGCGAGATCTCCGGCGCCATGCTGGCCAAGCTCAAGTGCACCTACGTGGCCGTCGGCCACAGCGAGCGCCGCCAGTACCACGGCGAGGACGAGGAGATCTGCAACGCCAAGGTCAAGGCCGCGTTCCAGCACGGTCTGACCCCGATCCTGTGCGTCGGCGAGGGCCTGGACGTCCGCAAGGCCGGCAACCAGGTCGCGCACACCCTCGCCCAGGTCGACGGCGGCCTGAAGGACGTCCCGGCCGCACAGGCCGAGACGATCGTGATCGCCTACGAGCCGGTGTGGGCCATCGGCACCGGCGAGGTCGCCACGCCCGAGGACGCGCAGGAGGTCTGCGGTGCCATCCGCGGCCGCCTCGCCGAGCTCTACAGCCAGGAGCTGGCCGACAAGGTCCGCATCCAGTACGGCGGCTCGGTCAAGTCGGGCAACGTCGCGGCGATCATGGCGCAGCCTGATGTGGACGGCGCCCTGATCGGCGGCGCGGCCCTGGACGCGGACGAATTCGTGAAGATCGTCCGTTTCCGCGATCAGTAGCAGCTATGACGACGGGCCCGGCCCGTCGTACCCTGTCGGGGCCGGGTCCGGTGTCGTGCGCACCGCCCGGCCCCGCACCGTCCGGCACCTTCGGACGGCTGGTGCGTTCCGTCCGACAGTCCTCAGAGAGTTGGTCCAGCCGTGGTCATCGGGTTCTCGATCGCCCTCATCATCTTCAGCGTGCTGCTGATGATGTTGGTGCTCATGCACAAGGGAAAGGGCGGCGGTCTGTCCGACATGTTCGGTGGCGGCATGCAGTCCTCGGTCGGCGGCTCCTCCGTCGCCGAGCGCAACCTCGACCGCATCACGATCGTGATCGCCCTGCTCTGGTTCGCCTGCATCGTGGTGCTCGGCATCCTGATGAAGCTCGGCAGCTGACATACCGTCGGGGACGCGGCCTATCATGAAGGCAGCGTCCCGGGACGGTAACTCGTGTCACTGGACGCGCGTTGGGCCTTACGTAGACTGGGGCGCCCGCAGCGCAGCTGCTGTGAGAGCACGCGGCACCATTACGCAGGGAGTTACGACCGTGGCAAGTGGCAACGCGATCCGAGGAAGTCGGGTCGGGGCGGGGCCGATGGGGGAGGCCGAGCGCGGCGAGTCCGCGCCGCGTATCCGCATCTCCTTCTGGTGCTCCAACGGGCACGAGACGCAGCCCAGCTTCGCCGGCGATGCCCAGGTGCCGGACACCTGGGACTGCCCCCGCTGTGGTTTCCCGGCCGGCAAGGACCGGGACAGCCCGCCGGACCCGCCGCGTACCGAGCCGTACAAGACGCACCTCGCCTACGTCCGGGAGCGCCGCAGCGACGCCGACGGCGAGGCGATCCTGGCCGAGGCGCTCGCCAAACTCCGCGGCGAGATCTGACCGCACCGCAGCGCACTGCCGAGTACGACCGGCCCGGCCGGAAGGGACACCGCTCCCCTTCCGGCCGGGCCGATCGCGTTGTCGGGCCCGCCGCGTGGCACCGGGGCGGCGGCCATCTGAGGCTCGTGATGGGGAGGTTGCCCCAGGCCCGATGTCAGAGGTCGACCGTACGGTTTTCAGCAGGCGGATCCCGCGCGGGGACCGCCCGGGCGCGGTACGGGGGCGACGATGGCGCGGACGGTGGCGGGTGGCGCGGCGGGAGTTGACGGCCGCTTCGGGGGCGGCGGGTTCGGTCGGTTGTGGAGCGCCGCCGTCGTCTCCGCCTTCGGTGACGCGCTGCGGGGCACCGCCCTCCCGTTGCTCGCCCACGCGTTGACCGCCGATCCGCTGCTGATCGCGCTGGTCACCGCCTGCGGCTTCGCTCCGTGGCTGCTCTTCGGACTGCTCGGCGGCGCGGTCGCCGACCGGGTCGACCAGCGGCGCGCGATGTGGGCGGTGGACCTGTTGCGCGGGCTGCTGATGGCCGGTTTCGCGCTGGCGGTGGCGGCGGGCGCGGCGGGCATCGGGCTGTTGCTGGCGCTGGCCTTCGCGCTCACCACCCTCCAGACGCTCTTCGACAACGCCGCCACCGCCCTGCTGCCGGCGGTGGTGCCCAGAGCGGCGTTGACCACCGCCAACGCCCGTCTGATGACCGGCCAGGAGGTGGTCAGACGGTTCGTCGGCGGACCGGTGGCGCCGGTGCTGATCGGGGTGAGCGTCGCGCTGCCCTTCCTGGCCGACGCGGCGACGTACCTGCTCGCCGCCGCGCTGGTGGCCTCGTTGCGCACCGGTGCGCCGCCCCGCCCGCCGGCCGTCGCCGGGCGAACCCTGCGGCGGGAAATGGCCGAGGGCCTAAGGGCGTTGCGCGGTGACCGGGTGCTGCGGGGTATCTGCCTGTCGGTGGCGCTGGGCAATATCGGCCTCGGCGCGCTGATCGCCGAGCTCGTCGTGGTCGTCAAGGACTGGCTGGGCGCGGGGGACTTCGGGTACGTCGCGGTGACGACGGGGTACGGGGCCGGCGCGGTGCTCGGCGGGCTGCTGGCGGGCCGGGTCGTCGCCGCGCTCGGCGGGCAGCTGCGCACCCTGCTGCTGGCCGGCGCGGTGCAGACCGTGGTGCTGGTGGGGTTCGGCACGGTGCGGGTGCTGTGGTCCGCGGCCCTGGCGCTGGCCCTGTTCGGCTTCGCCGGCACGGTGTGGAACGTCCTGGAGACGACGCTGGTCCAGCAGCGCGCCCCGGAGGCGATGCTGGGCCGGATCAGCTCCGCGTTCCGCACGGTCTCGATCGCCGGGACCCCGGTGGGCGCACTGCTGGGCGGCGGGGCCGCGGTGGCGTGGGGGCCCAACTCCCCGGCGCTGGTGGCGGCCGCGTTGCTGGGGGTGGGGACGGTGGTGTTGGCACCCGTTGTTCGGGGCGGCGACGGCACCCCGTCCGACGGGGGACAGATACCTCATACCGCGCCCTGATCAATTAGGTTGGAGGACGGCGGGGCCGCTACGAGACGAAGAAGGCTGATGTCCGAATGAACGCAGAAGGCCGCGGCAGGCTCGACCAGATGCCTGAGTGGACCGCGTTGAGCAAGCACCGCGAGCAGATGGGGGAGGTGCACCTGCGCGAGCTGTTCGACAAGGACCCCTCGCGCGCCGGGCGCCTGACCCTCCAGGTCGGCGACCTGCACCTGGACTACTCCAAGCACCTGGTCACCGACGAGACCCTGCGGCTGCTCCGCGAACTGGCCGCGGCGACCGGCGTGGCCGAGCTGCGGGACGCGATGTTCCGCGGCGAGAAGATCAACATCACCGAGCACCGCTCCGTGCTGCACACCGCGCTGCGCGCGCCGGGCTCGGCGGCCATCGTGACCGACGGGGAGAACGTCGTTCCCGCGGTGCAGCACGTCCTGACGCGGATGTCGACGTTCGCCGACCGGGTCCGCTCCGGGGACTGGAAGGGGTACACCGGCCGCCGGATCAAGACGGTCGTCAACATCGGGATCGGCGGCTCGGACCTGGGCCCCGCGATGGCGTACGAGGCGCTGCGCGCCTACACCCACCGGGACATGCAGTTCCGCTTCGTCTCCAACGTGGACGGTGCCGACCTGCACGAGGCGGTGCGCGACCTGGACCCGGCCGAGACGCTGTTCATCGTCGCGTCGAAGACCTTCACCACCATCGAGACCATCACCAACGCCACCTCCGCGCGGGACTGGCTGCTGACCGGCCTCGGGGCCGGCCAGGAAGCGGTCAGCAAGCACTTTGTGGCGCTGTCGACCAATGCCGAGAAGGTCGCCGAGTTCGGCATCGACACCGACAACATGTTCGAGTTCTGGGACTGGGTCGGCGGCCGCTACTCCTACGACTCCGCCATCGGGCTGTCGCTGATGATCGCGATCGGCCCGGAGCGGTTCCGCGAGATGCTCGCCGGTTTCCACCTCGTCGACGAGCACTTCCGCACCGCCCCGCCGGAGGAGAACGCCCCGCTGCTGCTGGGCCTGTTGGGCATCTGGTACGGCAACTTCTGGGACGCCCAGTCGCACGCCGTGCTGCCCTACAGCCACTACCTCTCCAAGTTCACCGCCTACCTCCAGCAGTTGGACATGGAGTCCAACGGCAAGTCCGTGGACCGCGAGGGCCGGCCGGTGGACTGGCAGACCGGCCCGGTGGTCTGGGGCACCCCCGGCACCAACGGCCAGCACGCCTACTACCAGCTGCTCCACCAGGGCACGAAGACGATCCCGGCCGACCTGCTCGGCTTCGCCCGGCCGGTCGAGGACCTCCAGCCGCACCTGGTCGCCCAGCACGACCTGCTGATGGCCAACCTCCTCGCGCAGGGCCAGGCGCTGGCGTTCGGCAAGACCGCGGACGAGGTGCGCGCCGAGGGCGTCGCCGAGGAACTGGTGCCGCACCGCACCTTCCGGGGCAACCACCCCACCACCACGATCCTGGCGTCGGAGCTGAGCCCCTCGGTGCTGGGCCAGTTGATCGCGCTCTACGAGCACAAGGTGTTCGTCCAGGGCGCGGTGTGGAACATCAACTCCTTCGACCAGTGGGGCGTGGAGCTGGGCAAGGTCCTGGCCAAGCGCGTCGAGCCGGCGCTCACCGAGGGCGCCGAGGTGCCGGGCCTGGACGCGTCCACGGCCGGTCTGGTCGCCAAGTACCGCGAGCTGCGCGGTCGTTGATGCGATGTGCCGATGGCCCCGCACCCTTCGGGGTGCGGGGCCATCGGCACATCCGCGGCGCTCCGGCGGGCCGGTGCGCCGCCCGGCTCAGGAGGACGCCGGGGGGTAGAGGGCACGCGGCAGCTGGGTGGCGGCCGCCTCGTCCAGCAGCCACAGCGTCCGGCTGCGGCCGCGCGCCCCGGCGGCCGGGGCCTGCACCTCGCCGGCACCGGACAGCGCGATGGCCGCGGCATTGGCCTTGTCCTCGCCGGCCGCCAGCAGCCAGACCTCTCGTGCCGCGCGGATCGCGGGCAGGGTCAGCGTGACCCGGGTGGGCGGCGGCTTGGGCGCTCCGCGCACCCCGACCACGGTCCGCTCCCGCTCGTAGACCGCGGGGAGCTCCGGGAAGAGCGAGGCGACGTGGGTGTCCGGGCCGACGCCCAGCAGCAGGACGTCGAAGGACGGCACCGCGCCGCCCGCGGCGGCGGCCGCGGACTGGTAGTGCTCCGGGCCCGCGGCGGCGGCCAGTTCGGCCGCGTACGCCTCGGCGGCGGCGTCCGCGTCGTTGCCGTGCGGGCCGTCCGAGGGCGCCATCGGGTGCACCCGGGCCGGGTCCAACGGAACGCTGTCCAGGAGCACCTCGCGGGCCTGGGTGTGGTTGCGCTCCGGATCGCCGTCCGGCAGGAAGCGTTCGTCGCCCCACCACAGGTCCAGCCGGGACCAGTCGACCGCGTCCCGGGCGGGCGCCTCGGCCAGGGCCGCGAGCAGCCCGTTGCCGTTGCGCCCGCCGGTGAGCACGACGGAGGCGGTGCCGCGGGCCGACTGGGCATCGACGATCTTGGTGATCAGCCGGGCCGCGGCGGCCTTCGCCATCAGCTCCTTGTCGCGGTGGACGACGACCTGCGGTGCACTCACTTGGCGGCCGCCTTCTTGGCGGGCGCCTTCTTCGCCGCCGGCTTGGCCGGGGTGTCGCCCGCGTCGGCGGCCTTGCCGGCCGCCGGCTGGTCGGCGGCCGGGGCCGGCGCCTGCCCGTCCGGCTCGCCGATCCGCTGCACGCCGTACTTCAGCGCGGCGGCGTAGATGTCGTCCGGGTCGAGCCGGCGCAGCTCCTCGGCGAGCAGCTCGGAGGTCTCCCGCCGCTTGAGCGCCACCGCGCGGTCCGGCTGACCGCGCATGGACAGGGTGGCCAGCGAGCCGTCCGCGCGGTCCAGGACAATCGTTCCGGCACTGGATTCCAGGCGCACCGCGGTGAGCCCGGGGCCGGTCGAGACGGTGCGCTGGACCGGCACGTCCAGCCGGCTGGCGAGCCACATGGCGAGCAGCTCGCAGCTGGGGTTGAACTCCTCGCCCTCGACCACGGCCGAGGTGACGGTGCACGGAGACTGGTCCAGTGCCGCCGCCAGCATGGAGCGCCAGGGCGTGATCCGGGTCCAGGACAGGTCCGTGTCGCCCGGGGTGTAGGTGTCGGCGCGCGCGGACAGCTCCCGGATGGGCTCCTCGGAGGCGTACGCGTCGGTGACCCGGCGCTGCGCCAGTGCGCCGAGCGGGTCCTGGGCCGGGTCCAGCGGGGCGTTGACCGCCCACCAGACCACCACCGGGGCGTCCGGCAGCAGCAGCGGCAGCACCACGGACTGGGCGTGGTCGATCGCCTCGCCGTACAGGCGCAGCACCACCGTCTCCCCGGTGCCGGCGTCCGTGCCGACCCGCACCTCGGCGTCCAGCCGGGCCTTGGCGCGGTCGCGCGGCGACCGGCTGACCCGCTTGATGACGACGAGGGTGCGCGAGGGGTGCTCGCGGGACGCCTCGTTGGCGGCCTTCAGGGCGTCGTAGGCGTTCTCCTCGTCGGTGACGATGACGAGGGTGAGCACCATGCCGATGGCCGGGGTGCCGACGGCGCGGCGGCCCTGGACCAGCGCCTTGTTGATCTTGCTGGCCGTGGTTTCCGTCAGATCGATCTTCATGGCCGACGCCAGCTCCGTCCGTCTCGTGCGAGCATTTCGTCTGCCTCGTCGGGACCCCAGGTGCCCGCCGGGTACTGCGCGGGCTTGCCGTGCTTGTCCCAGTAGGTCTCGATCGGGTCGAGGATCTTCCAGGACAGCTCGACCTCCTCCAGGCGGGGGAAGAGGTTGGCGTCGCCGAGCAGCACGTCGAGGATCAGCCGCTCGTACGCCTCGGGGCTGGACTCCGTGAAGGACTCGCCGTACGCGAAGTCCATCGAGACGTCGCGCACCTCCATCGAGGTGCCGGGCACCTTGGAGCCGAACCGCACGGTCACGCCCTCGTCCGGCTGCACCCGGATGACCAGGGCGTTCTGCCCCAGCTCCTCGGTGGCGGTGTGGTCGAACGGGGAGTGCGGGGCGCGCTGGAAGACGACCGCGATCTCGGTGACCCGGCGGCCCAGGCGCTTGCCGGTCCGCAGGTAGAAGGGGACGCCCGCCCAGCGGCGGTTGTCGATCCCGAGCTTGATCGCGGCGTAGGTGTCGGTCTTCGACTTGGGGTCGATGCCGTCTTCCTCGGCGTAGCCGACGACCTTCTCGCCGCCCTGCCAACCGGACGTGTACTGCGCCCGGACGGTCTCCTTGCCGAGGTCCTTGGGCAGCCGGACGGCGCCCAGCACCTTGGTCTTCTCCGCGACCAGCGCGTCCGCCTCGAAGGAGGCGGGCTCCTCCATGGCGGTCAGCGCGAGCAGCTGGAGGAGGTGGTTCTGGATGACGTCACGGGCGGCGCCGATGCCGTCGTAGTAGCCGGCCCGGCCGCCGATGCCGATGTCCTCGGCCATCGTGATCTGCACGTGGTCGACGTAGCTGCGGTTCCACAGCGGCTCGAACATGGTGTTGGCGAACCGCAGCGCCAGGATGTTCTGGACCGTCTCCTTGCCCAGGTAGTGGTCGATCCGGAAGACCTCGTTGGGCGGGAAGACCTCGTGGACGATGCGGTTGAGCTCCTGGGCGCTCTTCAGGTCGTGACCGAAGGGCTTCTCGATGACCGCGCGGCGCCAGGAGTCCTCCTTCTGGTCGGCCAGCCCGTGCTTCTTGAGCTGCTGGACGACCTTGGGGAAGAACTTCGGCGGCACCGACAGGTAGAAGGCGAAGTTGCCGCCCGTGCCCTGCGCCTTGTCGAGCTCGTTGATGGTGTCCTTGAGCGTCTCGAAGGCGTCGTCGTCGTCGAAGTTGCCCTGGACGAACCGGCAGCCCTGCACCAGCTGCTGCCAGACCTCTTCGCGGAACGGCGTGCGGGAGTGCTGCTTGACGGCCTCGTACACCTCTTGTGCGAAGTCCTCGTCCTCCCACTCGCGGCGGGCGAAGCCGACCAGCGAGAAGCCCGGCGGCAGCAGCCCCCGGTTCGCCAGGTCGTAGACCGCGGGCATCAGCTTTTTACGGGACAAATCGCCCGTGACGCCGAAAATGACCAGGCCCGACGGCCCCGCGATACGCGGGAGCCGTCGGTCCGCGGCGTCACGGAGCGGGTTAGCTCCGTGTGAACCAGACAAGGGAGATCAGCCCTCCGAGGGAGCGAGGCGCGCCAGTTCCGCCTCGGTCGACTTGAGCAGGTCGTTCCACGCCGACTCGAACTTCTCCACGCCCTCGTCCTCCAGGAGCTGCACGACGTCGTCGTACGAGATCCCGAGCGCGCCGATCGCGTCGAGGTCGGCCTGGGCGGCGGCGTAGGTGCCGGAGATGGTGTCGCCGGTGATCTGGCCGTGGTCGCCGGTGGCCTGCAGGGTGGCCTCGGGCATGGTGTTGACCGTGCCGGGGGCGACCAGCTCGTCCACGTACAGGGTGTCCTTGTACGCGGGGTCCTTCACGCCGGTCGAGGCCCACAGCGGACGCTGCTTGTTGGCGCCCGCCTTGTCCAGGGCGGCCCAGCGGTCCGAGGAGAAGACCTCCTCGAACGCCTGGTACGCCAGTCGGGCGTTGGCCAGCGCGGCCTTGCCCTTGAGCGCCTTCGCCTCGTCGGTGCCGAGCTTCTCCAGGCGCTTGTCGATCTCGCTGTCCACGCGGGACACGAAGAACGACGCCACCGAACGGATCTCGGACAGGTCCAGGCCCGCGGCCTTGGCCTTCTCCAGACCGGCGAGGTAGGCGTCCATCACCTCGCGGTAGCGCTCCAGCGAGAAGATCAGGGTGACGTTGACGCTGATGCCCAGGCCGATCACCTCGGTGATGGCCGGCAGGCCCGCCTTGGTGGCCGGGATCTTGATCAGCGTGTTCGGGCGGTCCACCAGCCAAGCGAGCTGCTTGGCCTCGGCGATGGTCGCCACGGTGTGGTGCGCCAGCCGCGGGTCGACCTCGATGGAGACCCGGCCGTCCTGGCCACCGGTGGCGTCGAAGACCGGGCGCAGCACGTCGGCGGCGTCCCGGACGTCCGCCGTGGTGATCATGCGGATGGCTTCCTCGACGGTGACCTTGCGGGCCGCCAGGTCCGCCAGCTGCGGGCTGTACCCGTCGCCGGAGGAGATCGCCTTCTGGAAGATCGACGGGTTGGTCGTGACGCCGACGACGTGCTGCTGGTCGATCAGTTCGGCCAGGTTGCCGGACGTGATGCGCTTGCGCGACAGGTCGTCCAGCCAGATCGCCACGCCCTCGTCGGAGAGGCGCTTGAGTGCGTCTGTCATGGGTTCTGCATCTCCTACTAGTCGTATGTGGGCGTCAGCGCGCGGCGGCGGCCAGGGATTCCCGCGCGGCGGTGGCCACCGCTTCGGGGGTGAAGCCGAACTCGCGGAAGAGGACCTTGGCGTCGGCGGAGGCGCCGAAGTGCTCCAGGGACACGATCCGGCCGGCGTCGCCGACGTAGCGGTGCCAGGTGAGGCCGATGCCGGCCTCGACGGCGACCCGGGCCTTGACGGACGGGGGCAGCACGCTGTCGCGGTACTCCTGGTCCTGCTCCTCGAACCACTCCACCGACGGCATCGACACCACGCGGGTGGGCACGCCCTCGGCCTGGAGCTGCTCGCGGGCCGCGACGGCCAGCTGCAGTTCGGAACCGGTGGCGATCAGCACGAGCTGCGGCTCGGCGGCCCGGCCGTCGGCGCCTTCGGCCTCGAAGCGGACGTAACCACCCTTGGCGGTGTCGTCGTTGGCCTCGTACGTCGGCACGCCCTGACGGGTCAGTGCCAGCGCGTGCGGGGCGCCCACGCCGAACTCCTTCGTCCAACGGCGCATGATCTCGCGCCAGGCGAGGGCGGTCTCGTTGGCGTCGGCCGGGCGGACGACGTTCAGGCCCGGGATGGCGCGCAGCGACGCCAGGTGCTCGACCGGCTGGTGGGTCGGGCCGTCCTCGCCCAGACCGATGGAGTCGTGCGTCCACACGTACGTCACCGGCAGGTGCATCAGGGCGGACAGCCGGACGGCGTTGCGCATGTAGTCGGAGAACACCAGGAAGGTGCCGCCGTAGATGCGGGTGTTGCCGTGCAGCGCGATGCCGTTCATCTCCGCGCCCATGGAGTGCTCGCGGATGCCGAAGTGGACGGTGCGGCCGTAGGGGTCGGCGCCCGGCAGCGGGTTGCCCTCGGGCAGGAACGACGAGGTCTTGTCGATCGTGGTGTTGTTCGAGCCCGCGAGGTCGGCGGAGCCGCCCCACAGCTCGGGCACGACCGCGCCCAGCGCCTGCAGCACCTTGCCGGAGGCGGCACGGGTGGCCACCGCCTTGCCGGTCTCGAACGCCGGGACGTGCTCCTGCCAGCCCTCGGGCAGTTCGCCCGCGGCCATCCGGTCGAACGCGGCGGCGCGCTCGGGGCTGGCGGTGCGCCAGGCGGCGAACGCCTTCTCCCACTCGGCGCGGGCCTCGCGGCCGCGGTCCAGGGCGCCGCGGGTGTGCGCCAGGACCTCGTCGGCGACCTCGAAGGTCTGCTCCGGGTCGAAGCCGAGCACGCGCTTGGTGGCGGCGATCTCCTCCTCGCCCAGCGCCGAGCCGTGGGCGGCCTCGGTGTTCTGGGCGTTGGGGGCCGGCCAGGCGATGATCGAGCGCATCGCGATGAACGACGGGCGGTCGGTCACGGCCTTGGCGGCCTCCAGGGCCCGGGCCAGGCCGGCCGGGTCCAGGTCGCCGTTGGGCGCCTGCTCGACGCGCTGGACGTGCCAGCCGTACGCCTCGTAGCGCTTGCAGGTGTCCTCCGAGACCGCGGTCTCGGTGTCGCCCTCGATGGAGATGTGGTTGTCGTCCCACAGCAGCACGAGGTTGCCGAGCTTCTGGTGGCCGGCCAGGGAGGACGCCTCGGCGGCGATGCCCTCCTGGAGGCAGCCGTCGCCGGCGATGCAGTAGATGGTGTGGTCGAAGGGCGAGGTGCCCTGCGCCGCCTCGGGGTCGAACAGGCCGCGCTCGTAACGGGACGCCATCGCCATGCCCACGGCGTTGGCGACGCCCTGGCCCAGCGGGCCGGTGGTGGTCTCCACGCCGGTGGTGTGGCCGTACTCCGGGTGACCGGGGGTCTTCGAGCCCCAGGTACGGAAGGCCTTCAGGTCGTCCAGCTCCAGGCCGAAGCCGGCCAGGAAGAGCTGGGTGTAGAGGGTCAGGCTGGAGTGGCCGGCAGAGAGGACGAACCGGTCGCGGCCGGTCCAGTCCGCATCGGCGGGGTCGTGCCGCATGAGCTTCTGGAACAGAACGTAGGCGGCGGGCGCCAGGCTCATGGCCGTACCCGGATGGCCGTTACCGACCTTCTGCACGGAATCCATGGCCAGGACGCGGGCGGTATCCACCGCCCGCTGGTCCAGTTCGGTCCACTCGAAATCTGTGGTGGTCGGCTTGGTGCTCACCCTGAGTCAGGGCTCCTCTCCACATGTCGAACGCGGACGGCATGTCCGCCCAGGCGGTGTCGAGCCTACCCCCGTAAATGGGCCCGCCTTTTCGACGCTCAGTCGGTGATTTCAGCGCTCAGTCGGTGCTCAGTCGGCGCCGGGGGCGCTCAGTCGGCGGACGGGTCCCGTGGGAGCAGTCTTCGCTCGGGGCCAGCACGTCGAAGCCGGGGCGTTCCCGGCGCCGGGGGCGCGCCCTAGGACCAGACTGCCGGGCCCCCGGCGCCTCCGCCTCTCGAACGCCGGACGACCGTCCCGGGAGACCTCCGGACAAACCGTCGCGCGCTCCGCCGGGCCCGCCGCCGCGCCCCCCCCGCGCTCAGGCGCCCAACACGACCCCACCCCCGCGAGAGCCGTCGTATGGCCAACGTCTAAAGTGGCGTGGTAAGCGCAAGCCTTTACCGGGTGTTCACTGCCGGCGGAGCTTGCTGGCCTTATCTCCGCGGCCCAGGCCGCTGACGTTAACTTCCAGGGGTGTGCGTGACGGCCGTCGAAACCCGTCCTGCGGGGGGGCTCTCTCAAGTCCCCGGGAGTCCCGGTAACCGGCCGTTCGGGGCCCGGGTGAAGGCGTTCATCGCGCTGACCAAGCCGCGGGTCATCGAACTGTTGCTGATGACGACGGTGCCGGTGATGTTCCTGGCCGCCGGAGGCGTGCCGGACCTGTGGCTGGTGCTGGCCACCTGCGTCGGCGGTTACCTCTCCGCCGGCGGCGCCGCCGCCTTCAACATGTACCTCGACCGCGACATCGACGCGATGATGGACCGCACCGCGCAGCGGCCGCTGGTCACCGGGATGGTCTCGCCGCGCGAGTGCCTGGTCTTCGCGTCCGCGCTCACGGTCGGCTCCACCGTGCTGTTCTGGTACCTCGTCAACCCGCTGTCGGCGATGCTGTCGCTCGGGGCGATCTTCTTCTACGTGGTCGTCTACACGATGATCCTGAAGCGGCGCACCTCGCAGAACATCGTCTGGGGCGGCATCGCGGGCTGCATGCCCGTCTTCATCGGCTGGTCCTCGGTGACCAACTCCGTCTCCTGGGCCTCGCTTGTCCTCTTCCTCGTCATCTTCTTCTGGACGCCGCCGCACTACTGGCCGCTGTCGATGAAGGTCACCGACGACTACAAGCGGGTCGGCGTGCCGATGCTGCCGGCCGTGGCGGGCAACAAGGTCGTCGCCCGTCAGATCGTCGTCTACAGCTGGGTGATGGTCGCGGTCTCGCTGCTGCTCCAGCCGCTGGGCTACACCGGCTGGTTCTACACCGCCGTCGCGGTCGCCTGCGGCGCCTTCTGGCTCCGCGAGGCGCACGCCCTCCAGACCCGCGCCAAGGCCGGCGTCACCGGTGCCAAGCTCAAGGAGATGCGGCTGTTCCACTGGTCCATCACCTACGTGTCGCTGCTGTTCGTCGCCGTCGCGGTGGACCCCTTCCTGCGCTGACGGAGGTGTGGGGGATCACCTCCACAAGGGCCGTACCCGCGAGTAGCATGCTGACCATGGCAGACACCCAGCAGGCGGACGAGCAGGCGGCGGGCGGCCCGGCCACCGCCAATGCGGCGCAGAAGCGGGCCGACAAGCAGGCGGCCCGACTCGCCAAGCAGATCCGGGCCTTCGCGAGTTCCCACGGCGGCAGCGCCGAGGGACAGCTCGCCCACATCGGCCGCGGGCGCACCCGGATCGCCCTGGTCGGTGCCAACGGCGAGTGGGGCAACCTCGTCGCGGACAGCTACGGCGCCGCCGAGAAGGCCGCCGAACAGGCCGGCCTCACGCTCCAGGACGACTTCGACGGCGAGCTGGCCGGCAAGGTCCGCACCGGTCCGTACGAGTGGTCCCGGATGGCCGGCCTCCAACTGGGCGGCCCGGCCAACCCGTAGGGCTTTGCGGCGCCGCGCCCCGGTGCCGTGCGCCGGGGCGCGGCGCCCGCTACCTCACCGCGGGCCCGCCCGTTAGGCTCACCGGGCACGGTGGACCGGCCACGCGCCCCGGGGCCGACGGCGGAGGAGGGCGGATGGCGGCGCTCCCGCTCGTCGACCAACACAGCCACGGTGCCGTCCACGGCGAGCTCGGCCTCGGTTCCTTCGAGGCACAGATGGCCGCCGCCTCGGGTGCCGAGGGCCCGGCGCCCGCCGGCACCAGCCACTTCGACACCCGCACCGGGCTCGCGATACGCCGCTGGTGCCCCCCGCTGCTCGGTCTGGAGCCGCACTGTTCGCCGGTGCGCTACCTGGCCCGCCGGCGGGAGCTGGGCGCCTTCCTGGCCGGCCGGATGCTGCTGCGCGGGGCCGGTATCGGCGCGTTCCTGGTGGAGGCCGGCGCCCCGGCGGGCCTGACCTCGGCCGCCGAACTCGCGGCCGCCGCCGAGGCCCGCGCCCACGAGGTCGTCCGGTTGGAACCGCTCGCCGAGCAGGTCGCCGACACCTCCGGCAGCGTCGACTCCTTCCTCGGCTACACCGCCGAGGCCCTCTACGCCGCCGCCCAGCACGCCATCGCCTTCGCCTCCGGCGCCACCCACTGCGAGGGGCGGGCTCCGGACGCGGGCGCGGTGCGCCGGGCCGCGGACCGCTGGTTGCGCGGCCGCCGCCGGGGGGAGCCGCTGGGGGAGCCGGCGCTCGTCCGGCACCTGTTGTGGAGCGCGGTGGCCACCGGGCTGCCGGTGCAGCTGCACTGCCCCGATCCGCAGCCGCTGACCGACTTCCTGCGGGCCACCGCCGGGCTCGGCTCGGACGTGGTGCTGCTGCCCCGGGTCCCGCACCACCGGCGGGCCGCGCAGCTCGCCACGGTGCACGCCCACGTCTACGCGGACGCCGGCCCGTTCCCCGAGGAGACGCTGGGCCAGGCGCCGTTCGGCAAGCTGCTGTTCTCCTCGGGGGCGCGGGGGCTGCCCGAGCTCTACGTCACCGCGGCCCGGCTCTTCTCACGGGCCGTCGAACGCGTCGTCGGGGAGTGGGCCGCCGAGGGGCTGTGCGCCGCCTCGGACGGCCGGCGGATCGTCGAGCTGGTCGGCTCGGGGACCGCGCGCCGGGTCTACCGGCTGGCGGCGGAGGCGAGCTGAGCGTCCGGCGCCGCGTCGACGGCCGGCGCGGCGGGGTCGTCCTCCTGGAGCGGGCCGCGGACGCGCAGGGCGAGAGCGACCCGCAGCACGGCGATCCACACCAGGGTCGAGCCCAGCATGTGCAGCCCGACCACGATCTCCGGCAGGCCGCTGAAGTACTGGACGTAGCCGATGACGCCCTGGAGTGCGATGCAGCCGAGGAGTTCCAGCGCGGTGCGGCGCGCCGCGGCCGGGGCCTTGACCGCGCGCAGGGCGAACCACAGGGCCACGCTCAGGCCGACCACGACGTAGACGAAGTCGACGTGGAGCTGGGTGACTTCCTGCCAGTTCAGCGGGATGCGGTGGACCTTGTGGGCGTCGCCGGCGTGCGGGCCGGTGCCGGTGACGACCGTGCCGATCACGGTGAGCGCGCCGGTCGCCGCCACCAGCAGCCAGGACAGCTGCCGGACCGGTCGGGCCACCACGTCGCGCGGCTCCTCGTCGCCCTCCTTGGCGCGCTGCCAGCTCAGCACCGCGACCGTCAGCAGGGCGCTGGTGAGCAGGAAGTGCGCGGCGACGAGGTACGGGTTCAGGCCGGTCAGCACGACGATGCCGCCCCAGACCGCGTTGCCCATCACGATCCAGAACTGCGCCCAGCCGAGCCGGGTGAGGGCCCGGCGACGCGGTGCGCGGGCCCGGGCGGCGATGATGAACAGTCCGATGGCCGCGCACAGGACGTAGGTCAGCATGCGGTTGCCGAACTCGATGAGGCCGTTGATGCCCATCGCGGCGGTCGGAGTGAGGCTGTCCGGCGTGCACTTGGGCCAGGTCGAGCAGCCGAGGCCGGACTCGGTCAGCCGGACCGCGCCGCCGGTCACGACGATGATCACGGCCATCACGACGGTGGCGAGCGCCGCCCGCCGGACGAAGCGCGCGGAGGGCTGCCAGTGGCGGGCGATCAGCTCAAGGGGATTCAGCGTGTTCGGCACGGGAGTCATCGTAGGCGGCGGCTTGTGCGAGTTTTCACGAGGGGTGCGAAACGGGCGCGCGGGGCTGGTCGGGCGGGGTGGGCGGTCACTCCCAGCGGAAGAACCGGGCCGCCGCGCCCAGGCCCAGGACGGCCCAGACGGCCAGGATGCCCAGGTCGGCCAGGGGCAGGCCGGCGCCGTGCTGGAGGACCTCCCGCAGCCCGTCCGAGAGCGCGGAGATCGGCAGGAACTGGAGCACCTGCTGGGCCCCGGCCGGGAACTTGTCCAGCGGGACGATCACCCCGCCGCCGACGAGCAGCAGCAGGAAGACCAGGTTGGCGGCGGCCAGCGTGGCCTCGGCCTTGAGGGTGCCGGCCATCAGCAGCCCCAGGCCGGAGAACGCGGCGGTGCCCAGCAGGAGCAGCAGGACCACGGAGAGCACGCCGGAGAACGTCGCGGCGCCGTGCGGCGACCAGCCCAGCGCGAGGGCGACCACGGTCAGCAGGGCGACCTGGAGGGCCTCGGTGACCAGCACCGCGCAGGTCTTGGCGGTCATCAGGCCCCAGCGCGGCAGCGGCGAGGCGGCCAGCCGCTTGAGCACGCCGTAGCGCCGCTCGAAGCCGGTGGCGATGGCCTGCCCGGTGAAGGCGGTGGACAGGACGGCGAGCCCCAGGACGCCGGGGGCGAGGAAGTCCACCGGCTTGCCGGCGCCGGTGTCGACGATGCGGACGGCGGAGAACAGCACCAGCAGCAGCGTCGGGATGATCACCGTCAGCAGCAGCTGCTCGCCGTTGCGCAGCAGCATCTTGGTTTCCAGGGCGGCCTGCGCGCGGATCATCCGGGGCAGCGGGGCGGCGCCGGGCCGCGGGGCGAACGTACCGGTCGCGGTGGTCATGCGCGCAGCTCCTTGCCGGTCAGCTCCAGGAAGACGTCCTCCAGCGTGTGGCGCTCGACGGCTATCGCGTCGGGCAGCACGCCGTTCTGGGCGCACCACGAGGCCACGGTGGCCAGCAGTTGCGGATCGATCCGGCCCTGGACGCGGTAGGTGCCGGCGGTCAGTTCGGCGGCGGCGCTGTCCGTCGGCAGCGCCTTGAGCAGCGAGGCGACGTCCAGGCCGGGGCGGCCGGTGAAGCGCAGGCTGTTCTCCGCGCCCCCCCTGCACAGCGCCTCCGGGCTGCCCTGGGTGACGACCCGGCCGCCGTCGATGATCGCGACGTCGTCGGCGAGCTGCTCGGCCTCGTCCATGAAGTGGGTGGTGAGCACCACGCTGACGCCGTCGGCGCGCAGTTCCCTGACGAGGTCCCAGGTGGCGCGGCGGGCCTGCGGGTCGAGGCCGGCCGTCGGCTCGTCGAGGAACACCAGCTCGGGGCGGCCGACCACGGCCATCGCCAGGGCCAGTCGCTGCTGCTGCCCGCCGGACAGCCGCCGGTACGCGGTGCGTCCGCAGCCGTCCAGGCCCAGTCGGTCCATCAACTGGTCCACGTCGAGGGGGTGGGCGTGCAGGGTGGCGGTGTGCCGCAGCATCTCCTCGGCCCGGGCGCCCGGGTAGACCCCACCCGACTGGAGCATCACGCCGATCCGCGGGCGCAGGGCGGCGGCGTCGGCGACCGGGTCCAGCCCCAGGACGCGGACCCGGCCGGCGTCCGGGCGCCGGTAGCCTTCGCAGGTCTCGACGGTGGTGGTCTTCCCGGCGCCGTTGGGGCCGAGGACCGCGGTCACGGTGCCGCGCGCGACGGTGAGGTCGAGACCGTCCACGGCGGTCTTCGTCCCGTACCGCTTGACCAGGCCGACGACCTCGACGGCGGGCTCGCGGCCGGGGGAGCGGGGGGCGTCCCCTGGGGAGGTGCTGGGCATGCCGGGCAGTCTACGGAGCGGGCGGGGGTGCCGGGAGCGGGGGCCGGGGCCCCTCCGGTCGGCGCGGGGCGCTCCGGCGGGAGGTACCCTCCGGGGTCGGCCGACGGTGGTTCCGCAGCGTGACGGACCACCCCGTAATTAGGTGACCCTAAGTGATGGAGGCCACCGGTCCGCCATTCGGTACAGGCTTGAATCGCTTTGACGAATTACGCAACAATGGCGTTGTGAAAAACGCGAGCGAGGATCGGAAGAGGCCCGCGGCCCGGCAGACCGCCGGTCCGGGTTCCGCCGCGCCGGCGCACGACGACCAGCCCGGTACCCGCAATCGCGTCGCCCGCTCCATCCTCGACCACGGTCCGTCCACCGCGGCCGAGCTCGCCCTCCGCCTGGAGCTGACCCAGGCCGCCGTCCGCCGTCACCTGGACGCGCTGGCGGCCGAGGGCGTCGTGGAGCCCCGCGAGAAGCGGGTCTACGGTGCCCGCGGCCGCGGCCGCCCGGCCAAGGCGTTCGCCCTGACCGAGTGCGGCCGGGACGCCTTCGACCAGGCGTACGACGACCTCGCCGCCGATGCGCTGCGCTGGATCGCGCAGAGTGCGGGCGGCGGCGCCCAGGGCGAGGCGGCGGTCGCCGCGTTCGCCCGGGCCCGGTTGGCCGCGCAGGCCGAGGGGTACCGCGAGGCGGTCGAGGCGGCCGAGCCGGAGGCCCGCACCCAGGCCCTGGCGAGGGCGTTGACCACGGACGGGTACGCTGCTACGGCGCGCAGTGCGCCCAATCCCCAGCTCGGTGAACAGCTCTGCCAGCACCACTGCCCGGTCGTCCACGTCGCCGAGCAGTACCCGCAGCTGTGCGAGGCGGAGACCGAGGTCTTCTCCCGATTGCTCGGGACCCACGTACAGCGCCTTGCCACCATCGCCCACGGCGACGGGGTGTGCACGACCTTCGTCCCGAAGGCCGGCGCCGGCAAGGCAGCTCACCGCACCGGTGAGCGCCCCACAAAGACCACCACAGCTTCTGCTAGCACCACGGCCGGGAGGAACCCCGCATGACGCTCCCCACGGAGACTGCTCACCCTGAGCTTGAGGGACTGGGCAACTACGAATACGGCTGGGCCGACTCCGACGCCGCCGGCGCCGCTGCCAAGCGCGGCCTGTCCGAGGCTGTCGTCCGCGACATCTCGGGGAAGAAGAGCGAGCCGGAGTGGATGCTCAAGCTCCGCCTCAAGGGGCTGAAGCTGTTCGACAAGAAGCCCATGCCGACCTGGGGCTCCGACCTGTCGGGCATCGACTTCGACAACATCAAGTACTTCGTCCGCTCCACCGAGCAGCAGGCGGCCTCCTGGGAGGACCTGCCCGAGGACATCAAGAACACCTACGACAAGCTCGGCATCCCCGAGGCCGAGAAGCAGCGCCTGGTCGCCGGTGTCGCCGCGCAGTACGAGTCCGAGGTCGTGTACCACCAGATCCGCGAGGACCTGGAGCAGCAGGGCGTCATCTTCCTGGACACCGACACCGCGCTGAAGGAGCACCCGGAGCTCTTCCAGGAGTACTTCGGCACGGTCATCCCGGTCGGCGACAACAAGTTCGCGTCGCTGAACACCGCGGTCTGGTCCGGCGGCTCGTTCATCTACGTGCCCAAGGGCGTCCACGTGGACATCCCGCTGCAGGCCTACTTCCGGATCAACACCGAGAACATGGGCCAGTTCGAGCGGACGCTGATCATCGTCGACGAGGACGCCTACGTCCACTACGTCGAGGGCTGCACCGCGCCGATCTACAAGTCCGACTCGCTGCACTCCGCGGTCGTCGAGATCATCGTCAAGAAGGGCGGCCGCTGCCGCTACACGACGATCCAGAACTGGTCGAACAACGTCTACAACCTGGTCACCAAGCGGGCCGTGGCCTACGAGGGCGCGACCATGGAGTGGGTCGACGGCAACCTCGGCTCCAAGGTGACGATGAAGTACCCCGCGGTCTACCTGATGGGCGAGCACGCCAAGGGCGAGACCCTCTCCATCGCCTTCGCGGGCGAGGGCCAGCACCAGGACGCCGGTTCCAAGATGGTCCACATGGCGCCGAACACCTCCTCCAACATCGTCTCCAAGTCGGTGGCGCGGGGCGGCGGCCGGACCTCCTACCGCGGCCTGGTCGAGATCGGCGAGGGCGCCGCGGGCTCCAAGTCCAACGTGCTGTGCGACGCGCTGCTGGTCGACACCATCTCCCGCTCGGACACCTACCCCTACGTGGACGTCCGCGAGGACGACGTCTCCATGGGCCACGAGGCGACCGTCTCCAAGGTCAGCGAGGACCAGCTCTTCTACCTGATGAGCCGCGGCCTGAGCGAGCAGGAGGCCATGGCGATGATCGTCCGCGGCTTCGTCGAGCCGATCGCCCGTGAGCTGCCGATGGAGTACGCGCTGGAGCTCAACCGGCTGATCGAGCTGCAGATGGAAGGCGCGGTCGGCTGACCCCGGCCCCACGCAGCGACTGACTCCCGACAGAACGCAGAAAGCGAGCTAGACGACAGCCATGGCTGAGGCTCAGACGACTATCCCGGCGGGTTCCACCACCACCGGTTCCATCGCGGTGGCTGCCGAGTCCACCGTCGCCACCCGGATGAGCGCCCCGCCGTCCTACGACGTGGCGGACTTCCCGGTGCCGCACGGCCGCGAGGAGGAGTGGCGCTTCACGCCGCTCGCGCGGCTGCGCGGTCTGCACGACGGCAGCGCCACGGCCGGCGGCCCCGACCTGAAGGTCGACATCACCGCGCCCGAGGGCGTCACCCACGAGCTCGTCGACCGTGCCGACCCGCGGGTCGGCAAGGCCGGCAAGCCGGTGGACCGTGTCGCCGCGCAGGCGTACAGCGTCTTCGAGAAGGCGTCGGTGGTCACCGTCCCCAAGGACACCGTCCTCACTGAGCCGGTGCGGATCCGGGTGCACGGCGACGGCGGTACCGCCTTCGGCCACCAGGTCATCGAGTTGGGCGCGTTCGCCGAGGCCGTCGTGGTCATCGACCACACCGGTGACGGCGTGCTCGCCGCCAACGTCGACTACCTGCTCGGCGACGGCGCCAAGCTGACCGTGGTCTCCGTGCAGGACTGGGACGACACCGCCGTCCACTGCGGCCAGCACAACGCCCTGGTCGGCCGGGACGCCAGCTTCAAGTCCGTGGTCGTCACCTTCGGCGGCGACCTGGTCCGCCTCCACCCGCGGATCGACTACCAGGGTCCCGGCGGCGAGGCCGAGCTCTACGGCCTGTACTTCACCGAGCGGGGCCAGCACCAGGAGCACCGCCTCTTCGTCGACCACGACACCCCGAACTGCCGCTCGCACGTGACCTACAAGGGCGCGCTGCAGGGGCAGGACGCACACGCGGTCTGGATCGGCGACGTGCTGATCCAGGCGGCCGCCACCGGCACCGACACCTACGAGCTCAACCGCAACCTCGTCCTGACCGACGGCGCGCGGGTCGACTCGGTGCCCAACCTGGAGATCGAGACCGGCGAGATCGTCGGCGCCGGCCACGCCTCGGCGACCGGCCGGTTCGACGACGAGCAGCTCTTCTACCTGATGGCCCGCGGCATCCCCGCCGACGAGGCGCGCCGGCTGGTCGTCCGCGGCTTCTTCGCCGAGCTGGTCCAGCAGATCGGCGTCCCGGACGTCGAGGAGCGGCTGATGAGCAAGATCGAAGCCGAGCTGGAAGCGTCGGCGGCATGACCTACGTACGCGCCGCCGCGCTGAGCGAGCTGGAGGAGGACACCCCCAAGAGGGTGGAGATCGACGGCACGCCGATTTCGCTGGTGCGCACCGAGGGCGAGGTGTTCGCGATCAACGACATCTGCTCGCACGCCAACGTCTCCCTGTCGGAGGGCGAGGTCGAGGACTGCTCGATCGAGTGCTGGCTGCACGGTTCGAGCTTCGACCTGCGCACCGGCAAGCCGTCCGGCCTTCCCGCGACGCGCCCCGTCCCCGTTTACCCCGTAAAGATCGAAGGGGACGACGTGCTCGTCTCCGTCACCCAGGAGTCCTGAGTCACCCATGGCAACGCTTGAGATCCACGACCTGCACGTCTCCGTCGAAGCCGAGAACGGCCAGCGCGAGATCCTGAAGGGCGTCGACCTGACTGTGAAGCAGGGCGAGACGCACGCCATCATGGGCCCCAACGGCTCCGGCAAGTCGACCCTCGCCTACTCCCTCGCGGGTCACCCCAAGTACACGATCACCGGCGGCACCGTCACCCTCGACGGCGAGGACGTCCTGGAGATGTCCGTCGACGAGCGCGCCCGGGCCGGCGTCTTCCTCGCCATGCAGTACCCGGTCGAGGTCCCCGGCGTCTCGGTCTCCAACTTCCTGCGCACCTCCGCCACCGCCATCCGCGGTGAGGCCCCCAAGCTCCGCACGTGGGTCAAGGAGGTCAAGGAGGCCATGGCGCGTCTCCAGATGGACCCGGCGTTCGCCGAGCGCAACGTCAACGAGGGCTTCTCCGGCGGTGAGAAGAAGCGCCACGAGATCCTCCAGCTGGAGCTGCTCAAGCCGAAGATCGCGATCCTCGACGAGACCGACTCCGGCCTCGACGTCGACGCGCTGCGGGTCGTCTCCGAGGGCGTCAACCGCGTCCGCGAGACCGGTGAGGTGGGCACTCTGCTGATCACCCACTACACCCGGATCCTCCGTTACATCAAGCCCGACCACGTCCACGTCTTCGCCAACGGCCGGATCGCCGAGTCCGGCGGCCCCGAGCTGGCGGACAAGCTGGAGGCCGAGGGCTACGAGGCGTACGTGAAGGGTGGTACCACCGCGTGACACAGCTGCCGGGCCTCCTCGACACAGAGGCGATCCGTAAGGACTTCCCCCTCCTGGACCGTCAGGTCCACGACGGGAAGAAGATCGTGTACCTGGACAACGCGGCGACGTCGCAGAAGCCGCGCCAGGTCCTCGACGCCCTGAGTGCCTACTACGAACGTCACAACGCCAACGTCCACCGCGGCGTGCACGTGCTCGCCGAGGAGGCCACGGCGCTGTACGAAGGTGCCCGCGACAAGGTCGCCACCTTCATCAACGCGCCGAGCCGCAACGAGGTGATCTTCACCAAGAACGCCTCGGAGTCGCTCAACCTCGTGGCGAACATGCTCGGTTGGGCCGACGAGCCCTACCGCGTGGACCACGAGACCGAGATCGTCATCACGGAGATGGAGCACCACTCCAACATCGTCCCGTGGCAGCTGCTCTCGCAGCGCACCGGCGCGAAGCTGAAGTGGTTCGGCCTGACCGACGACGGCCGGCTGGACCTCTCCACCATCGACGAGGTCATCACCGACCGGACCAAGGTGGTCTCGTTCACCCTGGTGTCCAACCTCCTGGGCACGGTCAACCCGGTCGAGACGATCATCCGCCGCGCCCAGGAAGTCGGCGCCCTGGTGGTCATAGACGCCTCGCAGGCCGCGCCGCACATGGTCCTGGACGTCCAGGCACTGCAGGCCGACTTCGTGGCCTTCACCGGCCACAAGATGTGCGGCCCGACCGGCATCGGCGTCCTGTGGGGCCGCCAGGAGCTGCTGGAGGACCTCCCGCCGTTCCTCGGCGGTGGCGAGATGATCGAAACCGTCTCGATGCACTCCTCCACGTACGCCCCGGCGCCGCACAAGTTCGAGGCCGGTACGCCCCCGATCGCCCAGGCCGTCGGCCTCGGCGCGGCGGTGGACTACCTCAGCGCCATCGGCATGGACAAGATCGCCGCGCACGAGCACGCGATCACCGAGTACGCCGTCAAGCGGCTGCTGGAGGTCCCCGACCTCAAGATCATCGGCCCGAGCACGGCCGAGGACCGCGGGGCGACGATCTCCTTCACGCTCGGCGACATCCACCCGCACGACGTGGGTCAGGTTCTGGACGAGCAGGGCATCGCGGTCCGGGTGGGCCACCACTGCGCGCGCCCGGTCTGCCTGCGCTACGGAATTCCTGCGACCACGCGGGCGTCGTTCTATCTGTACTCCACCCCGGGCGAGGTCGATGCCTTGGTCGAGGGCCTGGAGCACGTCCGCAACTTCTTCGGTTAATGATCACCGCGGTTAACGAGCACGGCGGATGAGGACGAGGACTGACTGAGTCGTGAAGCTGGATTCCATGTACCAGGACGTCATCCTGGACCACTACAAGCACCCCCACGGGCGCGGTCTTCGGGACGGCGACGCCGAGGTGCACCACGTCAACCCCACGTGCGGCGACGAGATCACGCTCCGCGTCCGGCTCGACGGCACGACCATCGAGGACGTGTCGTACGAGGGGCAGGGCTGCTCCATCAGCCAGGCCAGTGCGTCGGTGCTCAACGACCTCCTGGTCGGCAAGGAGCTCGGTGAGGCGCAGCGGATCCAGGAGACGTTCCTGGAGCTGATGCAGTCCAAGGGCCAGGTGGAGCCGGACGACGCGATGGAGGAGGTGCTGGAGGACGCGGTCGCGTTCGCCGGCGTCTCGAAGTACCCGGCGCGCGTGAAGTGCGCCCTGCTCAGCTGGATGGCCTGGAAGGACGCCACGGCCAAGGCCCTTTCCCAGGAGGCGAAGACCGCATGACCGACACCCCGACCACCACCAAGCCGGCCTCGGAGGAAGAGGTCCGCGAGGCGCTGTACGACGTCGTCGACCCCGAGCTGGGCATCGACGTCGTCAACCTCGGGCTGATCTACGGCATCCACATCGACGACGCCAACATCGCCACCATCGACATGACGCTGACCTCGGCGGCCTGCCCGTTGACCGACGTCATCGAGGACCAGGCGCGGTCCGCGACGGACGGCATCGTCAACGAGCTGAAGATCAACTGGGTCTGGATGCCGCCGTGGGGCCCGGACAAGATCACCGACGACGGCCGCGAGCAGCTGCGCGCGCTGGGCTTCAACGTCTGAGCGGCCCTCCCGCGATACCCCGCACGGTCACCACGGCCGTGCCCACCGGTTCTCCGGTGGGCACGGCCGTGGTGTCGTTGCGGGCTCCGGCGCCGGCCGGTGCGGGCACGGCGGGGGCGCTCCCGCTCGTTGTGTACGCCCGTACGCAACGCTGTGTACGCTCGTACGCATGGCCTACCTGACGCTCGCCGGCGCGATCCTCTCCGAGATCCTCGCCACCACCTTGATGAAGTACAGCCACGGCTTCAGCAAGCTGTGGCCCTCGCTCGGCACCGCCCTCGGGTACGTGCTGGCCTTCGCGCTGCTCGCCCAGACCCTGAAGACGATGAGCGTCGGGACCGCGTACGCGATCTGGGCCGGGGCTGGCACCGCGCTGATCGCCGCGATCGGCATGGTGTTCCTGGGCGAGAGCGCCAGCGCGCTCAAGATCCTCGGGGTGCTGCTGGTGATAGCCGGGGTCGTGGTGCTCAACCTCGGCGGGGCGCACTGATGGCCCGCCGCTACGACCCGGACCGGCGGCAGCGGATCATCGACGCGGCGATCGCGGTGGTCGGGGAGCGGGGCATCGCCGGGCTCAGCCACCGCGCGGTGGCCACCGCGGCGGACGTCCCGCTGGGTTCCACGACGTACCACTTCGCGACCCTCGACGATCTGCTGGTCGCCGCGCTGCGGCAGGCCAACGGCTGGTGGCTGGCGGACTTCGCGCGCTGGGTGGACGGGATCGACCCGACCGTGCCGCTCGCCGACGAGGCGGCCCGCCTGGTCGCCGAGACCCTCGCCGGGGACCGGGCGCGGGTGGCGCTGGAGTACGAGCTGTACCTGGCGGCGCTGCGCCACGAGGCGGTCCGGCCGATCGCGGCCGAGTGCCTGGACGAGATGGTGACGCTGCTCGCCCGGCGGATCGGCGACCGGGCCGCCGCCCGGGCGGTGGTGGCCTTCACCGACGGGCTGATGCTCCAGCACCTGCTCACCGGGCAGCCCTTCCGGCCGGACGTGGTGCGCGAGGGGTTGGCGGGGGTGCTGGGGCCGTCCGGTGACCGGTCGGCGGAGTAGGCGCGGTCGCGCGCCCACCGCCGTGCGAGCCGGGCCCCGGGGGGGCGAGCGCACGGCCGGGGACCGATCGCTGAGACCGGTTCGCCACCACGGGCCGGCTCCGGTTAGGTTTCCAGCATGACCGATGCTGCAACTCCCCGTACCACCGGCGCCGTCGCCGCCGGGCTCGCCACCGTCGCCGCCGACGGCACCGTTCTCGACACCTGGTTCCCCGCGCCCGAGCTGGTCGACGCGCCCGGCCCGGCCGGCACCGAGCAGCTGGCGGACGACCGCGCCACCGAGCTGCTGGGCGCCGCCGCCCTGAAGGCCATCGGCCCGGACCCGGTCCGCGGCGTGGAGGTCGTGGCCGTCCGCACGGTCATCGCCTCCCTGGAGGACAAGCCGCTGGACGCGCACGACGCCTACCTGCGCCTGCACCTGCTCAGCCACCGCCTGGTCAAGCCGCACGGCCAGAGCCTGGAGGGCGTCTTCGGCCTGCTGGCCAACGTCGCCTGGACCTCGCTCGGCCCGGTGCCCGTCGACCAGCTGGAGACGGCCCGGCTGAACGCCCGCGCCGAGGGCCTGCACCTCCAGGTCACCAGCGTCGACAAGTTCCCGCGGATGACCGACTACGTGGCGCCCGCCGGCGTCCGGATCGCCGACGCCGACCGGGTGCGGCTGGGCGCCCACCTCGCGGCCGGCACCACCGTCATGCACGAGGGCTTCGTCAACTTCAACGCCGGCACGCTGGGCACCTCGATGATCGAGGGCCGGATCAGCGCCGGTGTGGTGATCGGCGACGGCAGCGACATCGGCGGCGGCGCCTCCACGATGGGCACCCTCTCCGGCGGCGGCAAGCAGATCATCGCGATCGGCGAGCGCTGCCTGCTCGGTGCCGAGTCCGGCATCGGCATCGCGCTGGGCGACGAGTGCGTGGTCGAGGCCGGTCTGTACGTGACCGCGGGCACCCGCGTCACGCTGCCCGACGGTCAGATCGTCAAGGCGCTGGAGCTCTCCGGCGCCGACAACATCCTCTTCCGCCGCAACTCCACCACCGGCACCGTGGAGGCCCGCCCGAACAAGGCGGTCTGGGGCGGTCTGAACGAGATCCTGCACAGCCACAACTGACCGGGCACCGTCCCGCGGTCATCGCCCCGGGCCCGGCGGCCGCCCCGCCGGGCCCGGGGCGTGTTTTCGTCCGATCCCGTCGGGGCTCGCGGGCCGGTCGGCTGTTGTCCCGGACCGGTCAACTGCCCCACCGCGCCGATAGGGTGACCCCATGCGTGATCTTGTAGCGGGGATGCGGTACCTGGGCCGGGGCGTGCGCTGGGTCGCGGGGCACGGCCGGTGGTGGGGTTTCGGACTGCTGCCCGCGCTGGTCGCGCTGGTGCTGTACGCGGGGCTGCTCACCGTGCTGGGGCTGTACTCCGGCGACCTCGCCGCCTGGGCGACGCCGTTCGCCGACGGCTGGGGCGCGCCGTGGCAGGGGCTGCTGCGCGGGCTGTTCGTGGCGCTGCTGTTCGCCGGCGGACTGACGCTGTCGGTGCTGACCTTCACCGCCGTCACGCTGCTGATCGGCGAACCCTTCTACGAGTCGCTCTCGGAGCGGGTCGAGGAGAGCGAGGGCGGCTGCCCGCCCGGGCCGGACCGCCCGCTGTGGCGGGAGATCGCCGTCGCGCTGCGGGACATGGTGCACGTGCTGCTGCGGGCCGCCGGGTTCGGGGTGCTGCTCTTCCTGCTGGGCTTCCTGCCGTTCGTCGGCCAGACCGTCGTCCCGGTCGTCGGCTTCGGGGTCTCCGGCTTCTTCCTCGCGGTGGAGCTGACCACGGTGGCCATGCAGCGCCGGGACGTGCCGGTGCGCGAACGGCTGCGGCTGCTGCGCGGCCGGCGCTGGCTGGCGGTCGGCTTCGGCACGCCGCTGGTGCTGCTGTTCCTGATCCCGTTCGCGGCGGTGGTGTTGATGCCGGGCGCGGTGGCCGGGGCGACCCTGCTGGTGCGGGAGTTGCTGCCCGTGGAGGCGGAGGCCGGGCCGGCGGTGGTCGACGGGGACGAGCCCGACGGCCGGGCGGCGGTGCCCGCCACCTGGTGACCGCGCGCCCTGCCGGCGCCCGCACGACGGGAAGCGGCCGCCGCACCCGTGAGGTGCGACGGCCGCTTCGGCGTACTGCCCTCTTCGCGTCAGTCAGCCTTGCGCGACCGCGGCTTCAGGTCCTGGGTGCGCTCTGCGGCGGACTCCTCCGCCTGCGGCCGGTGCTGCTCGGAGCGCCGCTCCGCGGCCCGGTCCTGCTTGCCCGACTTACGGTTCTGCGACTTCGGCATCATGACTCCTTTTGTCTCGCCGAAACGATGCTTACCCGCCCAGTACCGCACCCCCGGGCGCAGTTGGCCCCCGGAGGTGGGCTGGTGGAGTGATGCGAAGGTCACCCCGGGTGAGGCGAGGGGGAGGAGTCGGGCGGTCAGGGCGTCAGGCGCAGCACCTGGGGGTCGTGGTCGCTGGTCTGGTCCGCGTACTCGGCGTTGATGTGCACCACGTCGTAGTCGGTGCGGGTCAGTGCCTTGCTGGTGAGCAGGTGGTCCAGCACCTGGGAGTTGCCCTGGTAGACGTAGCTGTAGCGCTCGGCGGCCGGCAGCTTGGTGACCTGGTCGGTGAGCACGCCGCCGCTGGTGAGCGTCTTCAACGCGGGGGAGAACTGGTAGTCGTTGAGGTCCCCGGCCACCACCACGTCGGCCTTGGGGTCCTTGGCCAGCAGGTCCTTGACGAAGGCGTTGACCAGCTTCGCCTGGGCGGTGCGCTGGGTCTCCGAGGTCCGGGCCGGCGGCTGGAAACGGCTGTCCAGGCCCTGGTCGCCGCCCTTGGAGTTGAAGTGGTTGGCGATCACGAAGACCCGGCGGTCCGGCGCGCTGCGCAGCGCGAACTCGCCGACCAGCGGCTTGCGGCTGGCCTTCCACGCCGCGTCGGTCGGCGCGATCCGCCCCGGCGACGCGGACAGTCCGGCCCGGCCGTGGTCGTCGACCACCTTCACCGGCGTGGTCGCGTCGCCGCCCGGGACGTCCGTGAACGCCACCCGTTGCGGGTTGAACAGGAACGCCACCCGGATGTTGCCGCCGGGCTGGCCGCCGTCCTGGTCGTTCTGCGGGTCGATCGCCCGCCACTCGTAGGCCGGGCCGCCGGCCGCCTTGATGGCGTCGGTGAGCTTCTTCAGGGTGGCCCCCGCGGCCACCGTGCCGTCGTCGGTGGCGCCGCTGTCGTCCTGGACCTCCTCCAGGGCCACCACGTCGGGGGCGGCGAGGTTGTGCACCAACCCCTTCGCCAGCCGGTCGAACTTGGTCTGCGGGTTGTCCGGGGCGAGGTTCTCGACGTTGTACGTCGCCACCGCCAACTCGCCGGCCTTCTGCTTGCGGGTGACCTCGGGCGCCGGGGTGTGCGCGGCGAGCGTGCCCAACTCGGTGGCCTGGACGGTGTAGCCGCCGAAGTTGTCGTAGTCCAGAGGGCCGGCGGTGGTGCCGTTCAGCCGGTCGCCGACGTTGGCGACCGGGAACGGCCGCTGGGAGAACGGAATGAGCGACTGCACCTTGATCCGGCCGCCGTTGGGGTCGGCGTACGAGCCGTAGAGCGTGCCGCCGCGGGCGGTGCGGTGGTGCTGGGGGGTGGCGGTCACCCACAGCTCGTTGTGGGTGTTGGTGGGGCCGACCACCGGGGCGTCGGCGACCGCGACCCGCATGCCCTCCAGCGACTCCAGGCGGTCGAGCGCGTACTTCGTGGGCTGGAGGGTGCGCGCCTCGATGCTCTGGCCGCCGGCGTCCGGCGCGTACGCCGCGGGGATCGCGGACGCGTTGAGCTTGACCGGGGCCGGCAGCGGCTGGTTGCTCGCGGTGACCTTCCAGGTGGCACCGGTGACCTCGGTGACGGACTGGCCGCCGGCGTCCTTGCCGCCCGGGTAGTACTCGGTGACCGTGCCGCTGAAGGTCAGCGCGTCGCCGACCGCCACCGCGGGCGTTTCCTTTCCGGTGAAGACGAAGATCGCCTCGCTGGTGGCGGGGTCGTCGTCGGGGTGCGGGTCCTGCACCCAGAAACCGCGGGACGAGCCGAACGCCCGGATCGCGGTCACGGTGCCGGGAACGTCGCTGACCTGCTTGCCGGCCAGCGGGGATATCCGGGTCCTGCCTTGTATGTCGTGGATCCGGGTGCCGGCCGCCGAGGCGGACTGCACGCTGAGCAGGCCGCCGGTGAGGGCGGCGCAGGCGGCCACCGCACTGAGGACGACCGGTCTGCGGAGCGTACGACGGGATGGCATCAATGCCTCCGGGGAGAGGGGGGTAGGAGGGAGTGGCGGAGCGGGACCGGCGCTCGCTACGCGCGTCAATCTCCTTGGGGCGCAAGGGAGTTGTCAAGGTTCTCCCGGTGGACGGGAGCGTACGGGGAGGTGAACCGCCCGAGATGGGGAGAATTCCGTCTACGCTTGGGCGGCGCACCAGCCGCCGTCCGTCGAGGAGCTGAACCAGATGTCCGCAGACCGCCCCACCATGCCGCCGGTGCGGCTGCATTCCGAAGCGGAGCTGGCCCGTGCCGCGCTGAGCGCTCCGCTGCTGGCCAGGGCCGCCAAGCTGGCCCACTGGGCCGACTCCGGCGTCCCGGTCGGCGTCGGCGGCGAGCTGGTCGAGAAGGCGCTGGCCGCGGCCACCGAGCACCTGGGCCTGGCCGCCGACGAGGACGGCCCCGCCTACACCGCCGAGGCGTGGCAGCTGGCGGTGGACACCGGACTGGTGGAGATCACTGAGGACGAGGACGGCGACGGCGACGGCGACGCCGCCGATGCCGCGCACCTGCCCGACGACGCCGCGGTCGGCACCGCCACCCCCGGTGAGGAGCTGGGCCTGCTCACGGCCGGCGACCCGCAGGACGTCCTCGACATCTGGCTCGGCGGCATGGAGACCGTGCTCGCGGACGCGGTCGCGCCCGACCTCTCCGACATCGCCGACCAGCTCGCCGAGGGCGGCGAGCTGGACCTCGACGCGATCGACTGGAACCCGGAGGAGGAGGCCGAGCTGCTGGACGGCATCCTCGGCAACCTCTACCTCCTCAGCGCCCTGGGCGAGGACCCCGGCCAGGACGTCCCGCTGCCCGCACTGGCCGCCTCCATGATCGTTCCGGACGACATGGACGAGCCCACCGACGAGATCCTCGAAGAGGTCTCCGACGCGATGATGCGGCTCGACGACCAGTTCCGGGTGCTGGAGCCGATCGGCCTGGTCGTCTACCGGCCCGTCGACGAGGCGCTGATCGAGGAGCTGGACGAGGACGGCGAGACGGTGACCGCGGCCGAGCCGCTGGCGGACGAGGACGTCGCCCGCTACGGCCTGGTCCGGCTCACCCCGCTCGGCGTCTGGGCGGTCCGCGCCCGGATGCTCGACGCCGGCGTGGACGCCCCGGCCGTCGGCGACCTGGCCGACAAGGGCGCCGACGCCCTGCTGGCGGCGCTGCCCGACTACCCCGAGGTGCTGGCCCAGGCGGAGTCCGAGCAGTGGCTGACCGCCCGCGCCCCGCTGGACGCCGCCCGGGACCTGCTCGCGGCGGCCCGCGGCGACGACGCACGGGGCCCGCTGCGCCGGCTCGCCGCCCAGCAGACCCTCTCGCTGATCGCCCCCGAGGCCGAACCGGCGCTGCGCGAGGTGCTCGACGACCGGCACCTGGGCGGGCTGGCCCGGGTCTGGCTGGCCGAGCGCGGGCTGCCCGACATCCCCGAGCCGTCCCAGGAGCTGGTCTTCTGGCTGACGGTGGACACCATCGCGGCCCAGCTCGGCGACGCCGACGACGAGGCGAACGCCGAACTCCGGGAGCTGGTCCAGGGGTTGAGCGACCAGCACAGCGGGTTCTTCGACGCGGTCTGGCGGGTGGACCACCCGGCCACCGCGGACGTGCTGGAGGCCATGGGCCGGCTCCACCCGGACAAGAAGGCCGCCAAGGAGGCCCGCAAGGCCGCTTTCAAGGCGCGCTCGCAGCAGGCCGGCTGAGCCGCGGCGGCCCGGCCGGCGCTCAGCCGGCCGGGGCCGCGGCCGTGATCAGGTAGTAGTCCAACAGACCGGTCTGGTAGGCCGTCAGGTACTGGCGGGGCCACTTGTCGCGCAGCTCGGGCCGTTCCGCCATGTAGCGGTCGTACGGTTCCCAGACGCCGTCGCCGATCGGCGTCACCGCGACGTCGACCAGTCCGGCCCCGTCGAGCGTCGCGGCCACGTCGTCCACCAGGTGCGTGACGTCCAGCCCGTTGGCGTACGGGGGCAGCAGCTCGGGCAGCACCCGGACCGCCTCCGGGACCCGGGCGAAGAAGGTGGCCAGCGCGAACTGGCCGCCCGGGCGCAGCACCCGCACCGCCTCCCGGGCGAAGCCGGCCAGGTCGCGGAAGTGCTGGGCGGCCTCGACGGAGTAGACGACGTCGGTGCAGGCGTCGGCCAGCGGCATCCGCTGGGCCGGGCCCAGCACGAACTCCAGCCGGCGAGGGCCGGCGTCCGCCGAGAGCAGTGCGGCGTTGGCCTCCAGGGCGCGGGCGATCTGGTCCGGATGGGCGTCCAGGCCGATCACCGCGCCGAAGTCGAACTCCCGCAGGGCCAGTGCGCAGCCCAGGCCGCGCCCGCAGCCGACCTCCAGGGCGGTGCGGTCGCGCGGCCGGTCCACGGTGTCCAGCACCAACCGGTAGAGGTCCTGCTCGCTGCGGAGCCGGTCCTCCTCGGTCAGCGGCCGGCCCGCGAGCTCGGGCAGCCAGGCCCAGTAGCCGAAGTTGATGAACCCGCCGGTGAAGGCGGTGACGGTGCTGAGGTCCTCCGCGCCGTAGGTGGCGGCGACCCGCTCGGGAAGGTCCGGGCGGGCTGCGCCGTCCGGGTGGTCGGGGGGCCCGGACCGGCCGGATCCGCCGGTCGGGGGCGGCTGCTCGGTCATCGGACGCTCCTCGTGGTGAGCCGTGGGGGGAGGGGGCCGAGGGCGCGCGGGGACGGAATCCTGGGCGCGTGGCGGTGTTGAAGGGGAGGTGAGCTCGACGATGCGGACGACACAATTCTCAATCCTGGACCGCTCCCGCACCAGGGAAGGGCATCCGACCGACACGGCGTTGCGGGACACCGTGGAGCTGGCCCGGCACGCCGAGCGGCTCGGGTACCACCGGTTCTGGGTGGCCGAGCACCACGGCGTGCCCGGTGTCGCCGGCTCGGCGCCCACCGTGCTGGCCGCCGCGGTGGCCTCGGCCACCACCGCCATCCGGGTGGGCACCGGCGGGGTGATGCTGCCCAACCACCGGCCACTGGTGGTCGCCGAGCAGTTCGGGGTCCTGGCGTCCCTCTTCCCGGGCCGGATCGACATGGGACTGGGCCGCTCGGTCGGCTTCACCGGCGGGATCCGCCGGGCGCTGGGCACCGAGAAGGACGCCGCCGAGGGCTTCGAGGCGCAGCTGGCCGAACTGCTGGGCTACTTCACCGGCGTCCGGACCGCCCACCCCCAGGTGCACGCCCGGCCCGCCGAGGGGCTCACGGTGCCGGCGTTCGTGCTGGCCACCGGCGCGGGGGCGCAGGTGGCGGCGCGGGCCGGCCTGGCCCTGGTGATCGGCGACTTCCGGGCGCCGGAGAAGGTGCTGGCGGCGGTCGAGGAGTACCGCGCCGCGTTCCGCCCGTCCGCACTCTGGCCGCGGCCCTACGTGGTGATCTCCGGGACGGTGGCGGTGGCCGGGACGACGGCCGGGGCCCGGCGGCTGCTCGTACCGGAGGCCCGGGCGATGGCGTTCGCGCGCACGCACGGGGTGTTCCCGCCGCTGCGGCCGGCGGCGGACGTGGAGCGGGAGGTGGCCGGGGACGGGATGTCCGCACGCGAGCGGGACGGCTACGCGGCCGCGCTGCGCGGGCACGTCCACGGCACGCCGGAGCAGGTCGCGGCGGAGCTCGGGGCGCTGATCGAGCGGACCGCGGCGGACGAGGTGCTGGTGACGACCAGCACCTACGACCGGGCGGCGCTGCTGGAGTCCTTCGAGCGGCTGGCGCGGCTGGCGGGGCTGGTCGGTCGGGGGTGACCGGCCGGCCGGCCGTCCGGCCGGTGCGGGCCGGCGCCCGCACCGCCGGGGGAGCGGGCTACAGCGCGGCGGCCGCGGGCTTGACCATGCCGCGCACGGTGCGGGCGTCGACGAAGGAGCCGAGCGCGGTCATCTCCCACTCGCCGGAGTACTGGCGGATCAGCTTGGCCATCAGCACGCCGGTCCGCGGTTCGGCGCCGGTCAGGTCGAAGCGGACCAACTCCTCGCCGGTCTGCGCGTCGGTCAGTCGGCAGTACGCCTTGGCGACGTCGGAGAACTTCTGGCCGGAGAAGGAGTTGACGGTGAAGACCAGGCCGGTGACCTCCGGGGGGATCCCGCCGAGGTGGACGGTGATCACCTCGTCGTCGCCGGCGCCGTCGCCGGTGAGGTTGTCGCCGGAGTGCTGGATCGCCGCGTCGAGGATCCGCAGCTTGCCGAAGTAGCAGCTGTCGACCTTGCCGCGGTCCGGGCCGTAGGCGATCACCGAGGCGTCCAGGTCGATGCTGCGGCCGCGCCGGGCGGGCTCCCAGCCCAGGCCCATCCGGACCGTGGAGAGCAGCGGGCGGCCGTCCTTGACCAGGGAGACGGTCTGGTTCTTCTGGAGGCTGACCCGGCCCTTGTCGAGGTTGACCTTGCCGGTGGCGGGCGGGCCCGCGGGGGCCGGGGCCTGCGGCGGCGGGGCGAGCGGCGCCGGGGCGCCGGCCGGGGGCGCCCACTGGTCCTGCGGGACGGGCGCCGGCGGTGCTTGCGGGGCCGGCGGGGCTTGCGGGGCCGGCGGGGCCTGGGGTGCGGGCGGGGCGGCCGGGGCCGCCGGTTCCTCCACGCTCACCCCGAAGTCGGTGGCGATGCCGGCGAGTCCGTCCGCGTACCCCTGGCCGACCGCACGGACCTTCCAGCCGCCGCCGCGCCGGTAGACCTCCACGACCACCAGTGCGGTCTCGGCGCCCAGCTGCGGCGGGGTGAAGGTGGCCAGTACGGCGCCGCCGTCCGCGTCGCGGACCGTGCCGGTCGGCTCGGTGCCGGCGAAGGTCGCGCCGGGCGCGTCCAGGCTCGCGGTGATCACGACCTTGTCGATGTCCGCGGGCACCGCGGCGGTGTCCACCGTGATGGTGTCGCCGGCCGGCGTGGTGCCGTGGCTCACGCCCGGTCCCTCGGGCTGGTTGTAGAAGACGAAGTCGTCGTCGGAGCGCACCTTGCCGCCGGCGGTGAGCAGCAGGCCCGACACGTCCAGCCGCACGGGGGCGGTGACGGTCACCGCCACCCGCGCGGCGGTGAGCGGGAGGTTCGAGCCAGGAGTCATAGCGGTCATGCCAGCCCTAACGGTCCGGGGAGGTGCGCGGTTCCCTGCCGGTGCCGCCTCGCCGGTCGGCCGGGGCGGGCGTCGGCGCCGGTCAGCGACGGGCGCGGGAGTTGCCGAAGAGCAGCCGGTAGGCGATCAACAGGACCAGCGCACCGGCCACCGCGGAGACCCACATGGCCGGGTCGTAGAAGTCCTTGGGGATCGGGCGGTTCAGGAAGCGGGTCGAGAGCCAACCGCCGATGAAGGAGCCGGCGATGCCGATGAGGGTGGTGCCGACGAGGCCGCCCGGGTCCCGGCCCGGCAGCAGGACCTTGGCGATGACGCCCGCGATCAGGCCCAGGAGGAGCCAGCTGACGATGCCCATGGTGTGTTACCTCGTTCTCGCGTCGTGTGCTCGCGCCCGTCGGCACCCGGGTGCGGTGCCGGCGGACGTTGTGCCCTCAAGGACGCCGGACGGTGGGAACGAGGTTCCGTAGGAGGGGATATCGCCCGTAATGGCGAGTAATGCCTAGGTCTGGCGCCAAAGAGGCGGGTTCGTACAGAAGGTGCCGCCCAGGTGGGCGTGATCCGGGTCGTCGGGATCGAGTTCCCCTTGGGCGGCGAGGAGTCGTGCGGCGTAGGGCTCGGAGTCGTCCTGCGGGTCGTAGCCCAGGGCGCGGGCGCTGGACAGGTCCCACCACAGGCGGGTGTTGGCGGACGAGGCGTAGGCGACGGTGTGGCCGACGCCGTCGGCGGTGAGGGCGGCGTGCAGCAGTCGGGCGCAGTCGGCCGGGCTGAGCCACAGGGAGAGCATCCGCACCGTGGTCGGCTCCGGGAAGCAGGAGCCGATGCGCAGTGAGACGGTCTCGATCCCGTGCCGGTCCCAGTAGAGGGCGGCGAGGTCCTCGCCGAAGCCCTTGGAGAGGCCGTAGAAGGTGTCCGGGCGGTGCGGGGCGTCGACCGGGATGGCCGCGGAGCCGTCCGGCGGGCGCGGGGTGAAGCCGACGGCGTGGTTGGAGGAGGCGAAGACCACCCGACGCACACCCGCCTCGCGGGCCGCCTCGTAGAGCCGGTAGGTGCCCTCGATGTTGGCCCGCAGGATCTCCTCGAACGGCGCCTCCACGGAGATGCCCGCCAGGTGGACCACGGCGTCGACCCCGTGGACCGCCGCGCGCAGCGCCTCCGCGTCGGCCAACTCCGCGGTGATGGCGTCCGGTTCGCCGTCGATCGGGCGCCGGTCGAACAGCCGCAGCCGGTAGCCGTACGGCGGCAGCAGGGCACGCATGAGGGTGCCGACGCCGCCGGCGGCGCCGGTGAGCAGGACGGTGCGGGGTGCGGTCACGGTGGTACTCCTCCGGCTGGGCGGCGGGTCGTCCGCACGGACCAGGATTCACGTGGGTGGACAGGGCGGACGGAGGGAAACGCTAGGGAGGGCGATCCTGACCGGTCAAGACCCTTGACGGGACGGTCAAATCGGCTTGTACGGCCCGGCTTTGGGGCCCTTGACCGGCCCAGTTCGGCTGCAATACCGTGACGCCGTTCAGAAATATGGACGTCGATCATAAACGTATACGAGAACGCGTCTGCGCACGTCAGGGAGAGCCCGTGACCGCACACCCTCGCCCGGCCGCCGCCGGGAGGTCCCCCCACCTCACCGACCGCCTCGACGGACTGCTGTTCTTCCCCGTGACCCCCTTCGCGCCCGACGGCGCACCGGACCTGGACGCCTTCCGCGCCCACGTCCGCGGCGGCATCGACGCCGGCGCGGGTGCGGTCTTCGCCTGCTGCGGCACCGGCGAGTTCCACGCCCTGGCCCCCGAGGAGTACGCCGCCTGCGTCGCCGCGGCCGTCGCCGAGGCCGCCGGCCGGGTCCCGGTCCTGGCCGGCACCGGCTACGGCACCGCGCTCGCCACCCACTTCGCCCGCCTCGCGCAGACCGCCGGCGCCGACGGCCTGCTGGCCATGCCGCCGTACCTCGTCCGCGCCGACCAGCCCGGCCTGCTGCGCCACTACGCCGCCCTCGCCGCCGCCACCGCGCTGCCGGTCATCGTCTACCAGCGCGACAACGCCGTCTTCGCCCCCGACACCGTCGCCGCCCTCGCCCGCACCCCCGGCGTCATCGGCCTCAAGGACGGCCTGGGCGACCTCGACCTGCTCCAGCGCATCATCAGCGCGGTCCGCACCGACGCCGCCGGCCGGCCGTTTTGCTACTTCAACGGCCTGCCCACCGCCGAACTCACCGGCCCCGCCTACCGGGGCCTGGGCGTCCGCCTCTACTCCTCCGCCGTCTTCGCCTTCGCCCCCGAGATCGCGCTCGCCTTCCACCGGGCACTGGACGACGGCGACGACGCCACCACCACCCGACTGCTGGACGGCTTCTACCGGCCGCTGGTGGAACTGCGCAACGAGGGCCGCGGCTACGCCGTTTCGCTGGTCAAGGCGGGCGTGGGGCTGCGCGGCGGACCGCCCGTCGGCGGGGTGCGCCCCCCGCTCAGCGACCCGCGGCCCGCCCACGTCGAGCGCCTGGCCCGCCTCCTGGACCACGGCCTCGAACTGGCCGCGGCCGCCCCCGGGAGCGGCGCCTGATGCGGGTCGGCGCCTTCGCCTACCCCTGGGACGTCGTCGGCGACCCGCAGGCCCCCGACCGGCTCGCCGCACTCGGCGTCCACCAGGTCACGCTGGCCGCCGCCTACCACTCCACCCGCGCCCTCACCCCGCGCCACCCCCGCCACCGCATCGTCACCGCCCGGCACTCCGCGGTCCTCTACCCGCCCGACCCGGGGCGCTGGGCGGGCCGCGCGCTGCGCCCGTACACCCAGGACTGGGTCGCCGACCCGGACCCCTTCGGCACCGCCGCGCGGGCGCTGACCGCGGCCGGCCTGGAGGTGCACAGTTGGGTGGTGCTGGCCCACAACTCCCGCCTCGGCGCCGACCACCCGTCCTCGGTCGTCCGCAACGCCTACGGCGACCGCTACCCGTGGGCGCCCTGCATCGCCCGCCCCGAGGTGCGCGACTACCTCGTCCGCCTCGCCGCGGAGGCCGCCGTCCGCCCCGGCGCCCGGGGCGTGGAGCTGGAGTCCTGCGGCTGGTACGGGCTGGCCCACCTGCACGGCCACGACAAGCTCGCCGGGGTCGGGCTGGGCGGCGCCGCGGAGTACCTGATGTCGGTGTGCTGCTGCCCGGTGTGCCGCGTCGGGTACGCCGCCCTCGGCCTGCCCGGCGGCGAGGTGGCGGCCGCGGTGCGGCGGGCCCTGGAGCCGGTGTGGGCGGGGGCCGCGCCGCCGGCCGGCGGCGGCCGGGCCGGGGAGTGGGCCGCCGTCGAGGACCTGCTCGGCGCGGGGCCGGCCGGCGCGGTGCGCGCCTGGCGGGAGCGGGCGGCGGACGAGCTCCAGCGCGCGGTGGTGCACGCCGTGCGGGACGCCGCGGCGCACGCCTCGGTGGACGGCTTCCGGGTGCTGCTGCACGCCGACCCCGCGCCGCACCGGTGCGGGCCCAACGCCGGCGTGGACCCGGTGGGGGTCCTGGCGCACGCGGACGGCGTGGTGGTGCCCTGCACCGGGGGCGCGGGGGCCCGGGCCGCGGCGCTGGGGCCGTTCGCCCGCCGCCCGGCGGGCACGACGCTGGCCGCCAACCTCACGATCGTCGGCGGGATGGGCGGCAGCCCCGCCACGCTGGCCGCCGACGCCGCGCACGCCGCCGCCCTCGGCGCGGACGAACTGCGGCTCTACCACGCGGGGTTGGCCGGCGCGGCGGACCTGGAGGCGGTGCGGGGCGCGCTGCGGGCGCTGAACCGGTCGGCGGGCGGCCGGGCCCAGGGCAGCGGAGCGGCCTCCGCACCGCTGAGCTGACTTGCCGTCAGGTGCGCGAACACCACGACGTTGCCCAGGTACTCCTGCCGGGTCCGGCTGAAGCCGCCGCCGCAGGTGATCAGGCGGAGTTCGGGACGGGCGGCCTCGCCGTAGACCTTCTCGTCCGGGAAGTGCCGGCCGTCGTACACCTCCACCGCGTCGACGGTGAACACCGCGGTCCGCCCGTCCGCCCGCAGGATCCGCACGGTGTGCCCCCTCTTCAGGGCCCCCAGGCGGTAGAAGACGGCGGGGCCCGCGCGGGTGTCCACGTGCCCGGCGATCAGGGCGGTGCCGGTGACGCCGGGCGGGGTGCCCTCGGCGTACCAGCCCGCCAGGTTCCGGTTGTTCTCCGGCGGTGCGGCCAGGCTGCCGTCCCGGGCCAACCCCAGCCGGGTCAACGGCGCGTCGATGCGCAGTGACGGCACGGCCACCCGCAGCGGTTCCGCGGCCGGCAGGGGCGCCACGGCCGCCCGCCCCGCGCGCGCTCCGGCGCTCGGGAAGCCCTGCGCGGCGGACGGCTGGGGCGGCGCGGTGTCCCGGGTGCCGCTGGCGATCAGCCAACCACCGACCGCACACCCGGCGAGGGCGCCGGCAGCGGCCAGCGCACCGGCCAGCCGCGCCCTGCCCGTCCGCGCCCTGCCCGTCTGCGCCCTGCCCATCCGGGCCCGGCGCTCCCCCCGCCCGGTGCTCCCGCCGTCATCGGGCGGTGGCGGCGGGGAACCGGGCCGTGGGGGGCCGTCGGGCGGCATGCCGACCGGGAACGGAGGGCCGGGTCAGTACCGGCCGCCGTGCCGGCGGCGGCGGACCAGCCAGACCCCGGTGGCCGCGGCCACCAGCACCACACCGGCGCCCGCGGCGACCTCCTTGGTGTCGATGCCGTCCTCGCTGGTGGAGCCCTCGCCGGTCTTCATCTTGCCCTTGGGCGGCATGGAGGGACCGGTGCTGCCCGGTGCGGGCATCGCGGAGTGCTCCTTGGCGGGCATGCTCGGACCGGCGCTGCCGTGGCCCATGCCGGGGCTCATGCTCATGCTGGGACCGCCGCTCGCGCCGGGGCTCGTGCTCGGGTCGGCGGACGCGTCCTGGGTGCCGATCCGGACCGTGCCGGTGAGCTCCTTGCCGTCGGCACACTTGCCGCCGATCCCGTAATTGCCGGGCTTCGTACCGGACTTGACCATCACCTTCCCCACCAGGGAGCCCTTGGCGGAGCCCGGGGCGAAGGTGACCGTGCCGCCGCCGAGGGCGGCGGCGTCCACACTCGCCGAGCGGCTGCTCCCACACCCCATGGTGGAGAGGGAGACCGTGGAACCGGCCTTGGCCATGCCCGGTGAGACCTCGATGGTGCCGAAGTCGCCGGCGTGCGCCGCGGTGGCGGCCAGACCCAGGGTGGCGACGGATAGCGCGGCACCGGTGAGCAGTCGGGTGGAACGCATGGGAACAACCTCCGCGAAGCGCGGCCGTGACACAGGTGTGCCACTGGGGAAGTCGGTGGAGTTCCGCGCCTCCTCCCACGAGATAAGCCCCCGGCGGTCCGCCGGTCCTGCTGGCCTACGGAGAACGGGTGAGCGGGCCCGGCCCGCTGCTCCGTCCGGGGTCGTCGGACCCGGTGCCCCGCTCGGCCGCCGGGGTCAGAGCCGACGCGTCGCCAGCGTCAGCCGGTCCCGGGCGTCGAACAGCGCGTCCTTGATCGTCTGCTCGTGGGCGGGGGTCAGCCGGGCCACCGGCACCGAGCAGCTGATCGCGTCCCGGGCCGGGGTGCGGTAGGGGATCGCCACGCCGAAGCAGCGCAGGCCGACGGTGTTCTCCTCGCGGTCGACCGCGAAGCCCTGCTCGCGGACCGTGTGCAGCTCCTCGATCAGCCGCTCCCGGTCGGTGGTGGTGTGCTCGGTCAGCGCGGCCAGGGTCGGCGGCAGCATCGCCCGCACCTGGTCGTCGGTGTACGTGGCGAGTAGCGCCTTGCCCAGCGAGGTGGAGTGCGCGGGCAGCCGGCGGCCGACCCGGGTGAACGGGCGCAGGTAGTGCTGCGACTGGCGGGTGGCGAGGTAGACGACGTTGACGCCGTCGAGCCGGGCGAGGTGGATGGTCTCGGTGGTGTCGTCGGAGAGCCGGTCCAGGGTCGGCCGGGCGGCGGCCACCACCTCGTCGCCGTCGATGTACGAGGTGCCGACCAGCAGGGCGCGGACGCCGATGCCGTAGCGGGTGCCGGTGGCGTCGGTCTCCACCCAGCCGAGGTCGACCAGGGTGCGCAGCAGCATGTAGAGGCTGGACTTTGGATACCCGACGGCCTCTTGCACGGAGGCGAGGCTGTGCATGCCAGGGCGGCCCGCGAAGAATTCGAGCAACTCCACCGTGCGCACCGCGGACTTGACCTGCGCCCCACCGGCCTCGGCAGCTGACATCGCCCTTGACCCCTCTGTTCGGACAGCCATAGAGTCCCAGATATTCATCATCTGGGACAGCGTTCAGCATATAGAACGCCATCCCGTGTGCGGCAAGGGTTCACGCGGCCACGACATCGCCCGGGAGGAACGCACGGTGACAGCAGCGGGAGCAGTGCCGGTGGCAGCACCAGTCTGGAGCGTCGACCCTCGAACCGGGAAGCGCCGGGAGCGGGTTGCGGTGGAGGCCACAGCCGACGCGGTGGACGCCGCGGTCCGCGCCGCGCACACCACCCGCCACGCCCTCGCCGACCGCGACCGACGAGCCGCCCTGCTGCGCCGCGCCGCCGCCCTCCTCGAAGCCGACGACGCGCAGCTCGTCGCCACCGCGGACGCCGAGACCGCCCTCGGCGCGCCCCGCCTCACCGGCGAACTCGCCCGCACCGCATACCAGTTGAGGTCCTTCGCGGACCTCGTCGACGAGGGCGGCTTCCTCGACGTCCGGATCGACCGCCCCGATCCCGGCCTCACCCCGCCCCGCCCCGACCTGCGCCGCTACAAGATCCCGCTGGGCGTGGTCGCGGTCTACGGCGCCAGCAACTTCCCGCTCGCGTTCTCCGTGCCCGGCGGCGACACCGCCAGCGCCCTCGCGGCCGGCTGCCCGGTCGTCGTCAAGGCCCACCCCGACCACCCGGCCACCGCCGAGCGGTGCGCCGCCCTGCTGCGCCGCGCCGCCACCGAGACCGGCCTGCCCGCGGACGCCGTGGTGCTGGTGCACGGCTTCCAGGCCGGGCTCGACCTGGTCCGCCACCCGCTGGTCGCCGCCGCCGGCTTCACCGGCTCCGTCCGCGGCGGCCGCGCCCTGCACGACGCCGCCGCGGCCCGCCCGCACCCCATCCCCTTCCACGGCGAACTGGGCAGCCTCAACCCGGTGGTGGTCACCGCGGCCGCGGCCGTCGAACGCGCCGACGCGATCGGCACGGGGCTCGCCGGCTCGATGACGCTGGGCACCGGACAGTTCTGCGTCAAGCCGGGACTGGTCCTGGTGCCCGCGGGCGCGGCCGGCGACCGCCTGCTGGCCGCCCTCACCGCGGCCGCCGGCGCCACCGGGCCGAGCGCCATGCTCGACCACCGGATGCGTGACGCCTTCCACGCCGGAGTGCACGACCGCAGCCGACTCGCGGACGTGCGGGCACCGTTGGCGCCCGCCGTCGAGGACGGCGGGCACACCGTCAGCGCCGCCGTGCTCACCGTCCCCGCCGGCCGCCTCGCCACCAGCGGCCCGCACGACCTCCTCCTGGAGGAGTGCTTCGGCCCCCTGACCGTCCTCGCCCGGTACGCCGACGAGGACGAGGCAGCCGCCGTCCTCGCCCGCGTCCCCGGCACCCTCTCCGCGACCCTGCACCTGTCCACCGCCGAAAGCGCCGGCACCGACCCCGCGGGCCGCGGCGCCCGGCTGCTCGCCGCGGTCACCCCGCTCGCCGGCCGGGTCGTGGTCAACGGCTGGCCCACCGGCGTCGCGGTCGCCCCCGCCCAGCACCACGGCGGCCCCTACCCGGCCACCACCTCCACCGCCACCTCCGTCGGCGCCACCGCCGTCGAGCGCTGGCTCCGCCCGGTGGCCTACCAGGACACCCCGCCGGCCCTCCTGCCGCCCGAACTGCGCGACGACAACCCGCTGCGGCTGCCGCGCCGCGTCGACGACCGGCCCGAGCACCCGACCGCCGATCCGCCCGGCGGCCGCGCGGCAGGGGCGTAGGCCCACCGATGACCCCCACCGCCCCGCGGGTCCGCCCCGCCACCGCCGTCGACCTGGAGCCGATCGCCGCCCTGCACACCGCAGCCCGCGCCGCCTATCTTCGGGCCCGGGTGCCGGACGCGCCCTTCGACGCCCCCGCCGAACACGCCCGCTGCCGGGACACCTGGGACCGGGTGCTGCACCGCGCGGACGCCCCGACCCTGTGCGCCGTCCGGCACGGCGCCGTCGTCGGCGCCGCCGCCTACCTCCCGCACGCCACCGACCCGGCCCGCCCCGCCGTCACGCTCCACCAACTGCACGTCGACCCGGCCCACTGGGGCACCGGCGTGGGCCGCGCCCTGCACGCCGCCTGCCTGCACGCCTGGCGCGCCGCCGGCCACTCCCGGGCCGTCCTCGACGTGCTCTGGCACAACCACCGCGCCCGCACCTTCTACGCCCGCCTCGGCTGGCGCCCCGACCCGGACCGCCGACCGGCCCCCGACGCCACCCACCTGGCGCTCACCCTGGCGCTGGCCCCGCCACCGCCGGCTCCCGCCGCGTCATGAGCTGGAGCCGCTCGGCGGTGCGGCCGTCCAGCGTCGGCACCACCGTGCGGCACTCCCGCAGCACCGCGAACCCGGCCGCCCGCAGCAGCCCCCGCAGCCACGGGGGCGGATGGTGCCGGAAGACCCCGCCGTCCGGCGTCTGGAACACCCCGTACGTCCCGAACCGCGCCGCGAACCGCTCGTAGCGCGCGCGGTTGAACGGGTCGTCCTGCAGCGGCACGTCACTCACGTACAGCACCCCGCCCGGCCGCACCAGCCGCGCCAGTTCCCCGACGATCGCCCGCTGATCGGCGTCGTCGGGGACGCAGGTGAGCACCGCGAACAGCAGCGCCGCGTCGAAGCTGCCGGCCGCGAACGGCAGCGGGAACCCCGACCACCGCAGCAGCGCCAGCCCCGGATGCGCCCGCCGCCCCCGGGCGATCAGCGCCGCCGACCGGTCCACCCCGCGCACCGCCCCGTATCCCAGCCCCACCAGCTCCGCGGTGAGCCGTCCGTACCCGCAGCCGTAGTCCAGCACCCGCGCGGTGCGCGGCACGAACTCCGCCAGCAGTGCGGGATCGATCGGGTGGGTGAAGGTCTTGGCGGCCCCGGTCGTCTCCCAGAACCCGTCGGTGCCGTGCGGTGCTGGCGTGCCCATACCGGGACGGTACCGCCGAGGGCGCCGTGTACTCCCGCACGCCGCCCACCTGCGGAATAACCGCGCCTGCCGCCGGGTTGCACCGCTTCGTACCCCGACCGGTCGCCGACCGGTCCCCCCGAGGAAAGTCACCCCCATGCGCGTCGAAATCTGGTCGGACATCGCCTGCCCCTGGTGCTACATCGGCAAGGCCCGGTTCGAGGCCGGCCTGGCGGCCTTCGCCCACCGGGCGGACGTCGAGGTCGTCCACCGTTCCTTCGAGCTGGACCGGGACGCCCCGCCCGCCACCGACGTGCCGATCCTCGACATGCTGGCGTCGAAGTACGGCGTCAGCCGGGCCCAGGCCGAGGAGATGGAGGCCCGGGTCGCCGAGGCCGCCGCCGGTGAGGGGCTCGGCTACCGCTCGGACCGCATCCACGGCAACACCTTCGACCTGCACCGGCTGCTCCACCTGGCCAAGGCCCACGGGGTGCAGGACGCCCTGCTCACCGCCCTGTACCACGCCAACTTCGCCGAGGCCCGACAGCTCGGCGACCCGGCGGTGCTGACCGGGATCGCGGTCGAGGCCGGCCTGCCCGCCGACGAGGCCGCCCGGGTCCTCGCCGATCCGGACGCCTACGCCGCCGAGGTCCGGACCGACGAGCGCACCGCCGCCGAGCTGGGCGCCACCGGCGTCCCCTTCTTCGTCATCGACCGCCGCTACGGCATCTCGGGCGCCCAGCCGGTGGACGTCTTCCGCCAGGCGCTGGAGCGGGCGCACGCCGACTCCGCCGTCCAGGTGCTCGCCGCCGGCGACGCGGACGTCTGCGGGGACGGGGGCTGCGCCGTTCCGGGGGCGTGAGCCGGCCGGAACGGCTGCGGCGGGTCCGGCGCCCCCGTGGACGCCGGACCCGTTACCGACCAGAGTGGGGGCCATGCAGCGACACACGGCACTGGGCGGGGACGAGTTCGCGCCCGAGACGGTCTACCTGAACTCTGCGTCGAGCGGGCTGCTGCCCGCGCGGACCGCCGCCGCGGTGCGGGACGCGCTGGCGGAGTCGGCGTCGCACGGGACGATGGGGCGCGACTACCTCGGGACGGCGGACCGGGCGCGCGGGGCGTTCGCGCGGCTGATGGGGGTGCCGGCGGAGCGGGTGGCGGTGGGCAGTTCGGTCGCGGTCCGCTCGGCGTTCGTCGCCGCGTCGCTGCCGGCCGGAAGCGAAGTGCTGGTCACCGAGGGGGACTTCAGCTCGCTGGTGAACCCGCTGATGGCGCACGGCGGCTGCACGGTGCGGGCGGTGCCGCGGGAGGCGCTCGCCGAGGCGGTGCGCCCGCGGACCGCACTGGTCGCGCTCAGCGCGGTGCACCCCCAGGACGGCCGGATCGCCGACCTGGCCGCCGTCCGGGACGCCGCCCGGGCGCACGGGGCGCTGACCTACGTCGACGTCACGCAGGCGGCGGGCTGGCTGCCGGTGCCGCTCGCCGACTTCGACTACGCGGTGTGCGGCGCCTACAAGTGGCTGCTGTGTCCGAAGGGGACGACGTTCACCGTCTTCGGCGGCGAGCGCGGCGAGTTGGGCGGCCCCGGGTGGCCGGTGCCGACGCACGCCGGATGGGTCGCGGGCGAGGACCCGGGGGAGTCGAACTACGGCCCCGTCGACCGGCCGGCGCCGACCGCCCGCCGCTACGACGAACCGCACGCCAACTACGCCTACGTGGGCGCCGAGCACTCCCTCGGGCTGCTCGCGGAGATCGGGCTGGCGACCATCCACGCGCACGACGTGGCGCTCGCCGAGCAGTACCGCGCGGGGCTGGTGGCGGCCGGCTTCACCCCGCGGGCCGCGCCCGGCTCCGCGATCGTCTCCACCCCCGGGCTGGCGGACGCCGAACCGCGGCTGGCCGCGGCCGGGGTGCGGGTCGCGGTCCGCGGCGGGCTGCTCCGGGCGGCGTTCCACCTCTACAACTCCCGCGCGGACGTGGACCGGGCGCTCGAACTGTTGGTTCCGTAACGCCTCGATTGCCCCCCGTTGCCGTGGTGTTTTCGCAGGCCAGGGGGGCGTGGCCGGGGATGCGGGGGCTGATCTAATGGCCAAGGCGGCAGCTCGAACAGGTGAGTTGGCGCCCCGTGTCCCCCCAGCTGAGAGGCCGCCAGTGACCACCGCGTTCGACCCCATAGAACTCGCCGGCATCCCGCTCGCCAACCGCATCGTGATGGCGCCGATGACCCGCAACCGCGCCACCGAGGCGGGCGTGCCCACCCCCTCGATGGTCACGTACTACACCCAGCGGGCGTCGGCCGGCCTGATCGTCACCGAGGCCACCCAGACCGAGGTGGTCGGCCGCGGCTACCCCCTCACGCCGGGTCTGCACACCGCCGAGCAGGTCGCGGGCTGGCGCCGGGTCACCGACTCCGTCCACGCGGCCGGCGGTCGGATCTTCGCCCAGCTGTGGCACGGCGGCCGGATCGGCCACCCGGTGCTGCTGCCCGACGGACTGGAGCCGGTCGGCCCGTCCGCGGTGCGGGCGGCCGGCCAGGGCTTCACCCAGAACGGTCCGACGGACTTCGTCACCCCGCGCGAGCTGACCGACGAGGAGATCCGCGCGACCGTCGACGGGTTCGCGGCCGCGGCCCGCAACGCCATCGAGGCCGGCTTCGACGGGGTGGAGATCCACGGCGCCAACGGCTACCTCGTCCACCAGTTCCTGGCCCCCAACGCCAACCTGCGCACCGACGCGTGGGGCGGCTCCGACGCGGCCCGCGCCCGGTTCGCCATCGAGGTGGTCGAGGCGGTCGCCGAGGCGGTCGGCGCGCACCGCACCGGTCTGCGGCTCTCGCCCGGCAACCCGTTCAACGACATCGCCGAGCCCGAGCCGGAGGCCACCTACACCGCGCTGCTGGACGCCGTCTCCCCGCTCGGCCTGGCCTACCTGCACACCTGCGACGTCCACGACCTTCAGCTGCTGGCCCGGCTGCGTAAGCGGTTCGACGGCCCGTTCCTGCTCAACCCGGCCACCGTCGGTCGCCCCACCGGCCCCGAGGAGCTGTCGCTCGTCGAACAGGGCGACGCCGATCTGCTGGCGTACGGCGCGCTGTTCATCGCCAACCCCGACCTGCCCCGCCGCCTGGCGGCCGGGGGCCCGTTCAACGCCCCGGAGCGGGCCAGCTTCTACGGCGGCGACGACCACGGCTACCTGGACTACCCGGCCCTGGACGACAACTGACGTTACGTCAGATCAGCGGTCGCGTCGACCGGCTTAAACGCGGACGGCCGCCGCACAGTGCCACGAGGGGACTGT